>NZ_JAVRCI010000055.1:0-46625 GCF_034530835.1 Nostoc sp. DedQUE12b
TGAGGTAGGCACCGCTGAGGTCGGCACCGCTGAGGTTGGCACCACTGAGGTCGAGACCGCTGAAATCTTTATTAGTTAAGCTCTCACCAGCTTGTACCAGTTTTTCCAGTGCTTGAATTCTTGCTCGACTATACTCCCTTCCCTTAACAGCATCGACTTGCTGCCAAAGTTGGCTTATCCTAATTTGTTTTTCAATGCTTATTCTAATTGGTTTTTCAATTACAATACCTAGAACTACTGACGTAACCAGCGGAATAATTAAGAAAAACCCAACGGATCTAAAGCGATTACTCCGCGTTTCTCTGACACTAGTTTGAATAAACTCAGCAGCTAGGTCAGATAATCTTAAGTTGTCAGTTTGTTGTTTATGAAAATCTTCTGCTTCTCTCAACCGTTTTCCCTGAAGCAGATAATCTTTAGCTTTTCCCCTATCTCGCCATTCAATAGCTGCCGCTTCAATTTTACGCTTTTGCCGCAGTATATCTCGACTTTCCTCAATCCATTTGCGTAATAGCGACCAATAGCGAATGAGTGCTTCATGTGCCACATCCACCACAGCAATTTGATTAGATAAGGTACTGGTGACAAGTAGCTTCTCATCAGCTAACCGTTGAATTATTCTATTAATCACAGCTTCTGAATACTGCGAACTAACTAAATCTCCTTGCAAAACTTGTCTGCGGGTATCTTCTGTTCCTTCTCCCAACTGCGTCAATTCTAAAAAAATCCGCTTTGTTGCTTGCTGTTCTTCAAGTGATAATGATTCATAAACTTCTGTAGCACGTGTTTGCAGGGTTCTCCTGACTCCACCTAGTTTGCTATACGTAGTTAGGGTTAACCGTTCTTCAGTTCTTTGCTGCCATAGTTCTGTTAGCGTATACTGCAACAACGGTAAACTTCCTGGTGAATTTTCTACATCTGCAATCATTTGAGAAACTAATTCCAGTTCTACTGCTAAGTTCACCTGTTCAGCAGGTTTGATAATTGCTGTTTCTAATTCTTCCCGAATCATCGGCGTTACTGTTACTAAATGCTCTTGAATTTTCTTTGCAAGTCCGCCATACTCTTGTTCCAGACATTTGCCAAAGAAATCAGCCCGCATTGTGATTATGAGGCAGAGTTTATTGTCATCCCGTTGCAAAGCACCTAGCACACATTCAAAAAACTGCTGTCGTTTTGTAATGTCTTGACATTGAGTAAAAGTTTCTTCAAATTGGTCTACCACTAGCACTACGCGCTGAGTTTGTGCAGCAGTAATCAACTGTCCTAAACCGACTGCGCCTTTGGCAATTAATTCTTCTGCTTTTGCTAATTGAGATGCGCGTTCAATATCTGATAATTCTGATTCTACAAATGCCAGTGCTAAATTTTGTATGGGGTTAATCCCTGGTCGAAATATTTTCAACTGCCAAGTATCGCTACCTGATAACCTGCGTCCTAACTGTAATTGATAAAGTAAACCTGCTCTGACAACACTAGATTTACCACTTCCTGATGCTCCCAGCACAGCGAGGAAATTACCCGATCGCACTTTTTCTAATAATTCATCAGTTAACGCTGTTCTGCCATAAAATAAGTTGGCATCTGCTTCGGTGCAATCAAAATAAGACAACCCTTTGTAAGGACAAATAGCTGATATTTGTACTGTAGAGTTAACAACAGAGGAATTCCATTTGCGGGTGAGATTAATTGCTTCACCAGAGTTAGCAAAAATGGGACGCTGGGGGAACGGGTGATGTTCTTGATTGAGCAAGTCTACTAAAGTATAGTTACTCACCCAACGGTCTTGTTTTGGTTCTAAACCTTTCAGCAGTGCAGCAGTAAGAACGCTGTGTTGGCTGTTAATCTCTTCAAAAGCGACTTCAAAAGCACGAGAAGCCGCAATAAAACACCTGTCTCTACCTTTACCGCGATCGCCTGGATCTGCTTCTGCAAAATTTAGCACTTCCCCGCTATAGCAGCAATCCAAAATCACAATTTGTTGTCTGACTTCACTTTCTTGCAGCAGTCGTCGCAGCCATTGTAGAGATAATCCCCAAGTTCCCGCATCGGGGTTGACTTCACTTGTCGCTAAATAACCTTCCTGAATTCCGACACTTTTCCGTAACCCATGACCAGAAACATACAGCAGTGCTGTGTCTGGCGGCTTCCCGTCTGGTTTGAATAATTGGACGATCGCTCTTTCTAACTGAGTTAAACTAACTTTAGTTTGCTTACCAATGCGAATCGTCTCATTTTCCTTGTCTTTGACTGCTGGTAGCCGCGTTACCCGAAATTCACCATATTGTTGTAAGATTTGAGCGATCGCTTCACCATCGGCAGCTGGTGCGTTGAGACATTTTAAGCGGTCATACGTATTAATTCCCACCACCAAAGCGTCTCGACTCATCCTGCAAAGCCCTATGATAGTTGTGCCGAATTATTTCCAGCTTCTACAAGAAATTTACCGCATTTTCCGTAAAATTTTGTAGGTTAGCACAGGTGGACTACCCTAGACGCAATTCTTTTAGGCGAGATTTATCCCATGACTCAACTCACACCTATTCAGTTAGAAGATGGCACGATTATTTACATTGAAGCCACAAATAACGTAGATGCACCACCAGTGATTACCGAAGTTTCCCCAGAGGGAGAAGAAGCGCTAATTGATAAGGGATGGGATGCTGATGCTGCACAAAAACAGATAGTGCAAAATTTCCAAGCAATTGAAGGTACAATTCGGGCTTACACTGTTTATTCACTGAATGCTTTTAAGAAAATCCCTGTTGCTAATATTGATAAAGTTACTCTTGAATTTGGCATCAAAGTTGGCGGTGAAGCAGGTATACCTTACGTAACTAAAGGCACGGCTGAAAGTAATCTGAAGGTAACGGTAGAGTGTTCATTTCCTGACCAACCGGAAAAGAAAACTCAGCAATTATGAGTGAGAGTATTGACGCAGCGAAAATTTCGATTATTATTCCGGCTATTAATGAAGCGGGGAATATTAAAAAAGCCATTGCTACTACTCAAGCCAATCTAAATATAGAAGTCATTGTAGTCGATGGTGGCTCTAGTGATGATACTGTAGCGATCGCTCAATCTTTAAATGTCAAAGTTATCTCATCATCTCCCGGTCGTGCTGTGCAAATGAACGCGGGTGCTTTAGCGGCTAGCGGTGATATTCTGTTATTTCTCCATGCAGATACCCGTTTGCCAACGGGGTTTGATGAGATGATTCGCACAGCGCTACAACAACCTGGGATTGTAGCTGGTGCTTTTAAGTTGCGGATTGATGCCTCACTTTTCAGTTTACGATGGGTGGAGTGGGGAGTAAATGTGCGATCGCATTTTTATCAAATGCCTTATGGCGACCAAGCAATTTTTTTAACCAAGGAAGTATTTCAAAAAATAGGCAGTTTTCCCGAATTGCCTATCATGGAAGACTTTGAACTCATGCGTCGTTTAAAACGCATCGGACGCATTGTAATTATCCCTACATCAGTTGTCACCTCAGCCCGTAGATGGTTGCAAAAGGGAGTATTAAAAACTACGCTACTTAATCAAATAGTAATTATTGCTTATTTGCTCGGCGTTTCACCTGAGCGAATTTGTAGCTGGTATCGTCGAGAAAAATTTAAGAGGCTTTAAGCTGTTTCTCATGTAGGTGCTATATCTTAACGTGAGTTCGACAAGCCTTTTTTGACCTCTCCCCCAACCCCTCTCGGTGTCCAAGAGGGGTTGGGGGAGAGGGAGGTTGTCCGGGAGAGGTTCATCGAACTCACGTTATATTAGGTTTTTTCGGCATTATTCCCGGTACTGTGATGTACGTTTATATTGGTTCTTTAGCTGGTAATCTTGCCATGATTAACACCTCTCATCAACCAATTACTCCAGAAACTCAAGTCTGGCAATGGGTAATGCGAGTAGTTGGGTTGATTGCTACCGTTGCTGTAACTGTGTATATCACAAAAGTTGCTCAGAAAACATTAGCTCAAAGTGTGGCAGTAGAAGAAATCACAACCCATGAAAAAACTAACAATCATTCAGATATTTAAAGCCTCGACTCCGCTCGGCTTTAACATTGAGCGAAGCCGAAGTGTTAAAAGTATTAATACCAGAAACTTCCAGAAGTTTTTTCGCCTCAGTATATTAATATTACTAATATTGGCAAGTAGTTTCTCATTAAACACAGACCTAGCTGTAGCACAAGAATCGGTAAATTCAAATTCTTTTAATCCCCAAGCAATTTTACGGAACGCCTTAGAGTGGATTGATAGCCTTGGTACAGTGGGAGCGATCGCTTTTATTGCCCTTTATATTATCGCTACTGTTGCTTTTTTCCCAGGCTCTATTCTCACCTTGGGATCTGGTGTAATTTTTGGTGCAGTTTGGGGTTCTCTTTACGTGTTTATCGGTGCAACTCTTGGTGCTACAGCTGCTTTTCTCGTCGGACGTTATTTAGCAAGAAGTTGGGTTGCTGGTAAAATTGCAGATAACAAAAAATTTGCCGCTATAGATGAAGCTGTAGGTAGAGAAGGATTAAAAATTGTCCTGTTAACGCGACTGTCCCCAATATTTCCTTTCAATTTGCTCAACTATGCTTTTGGCATCACGGGAGTTTCACTTCAAGATTACTTTATCGGCTCTCTAGGGATGATTCCTGGAACCATTATGTATGTTTATATTGGTTCCCTTGCAGGTAATCTTGCGATGATTGGCACTGAGGCTCAACCTACCAACCCGACTTTACAATGGGCAATTCGCATCTTGGGTTTATTTGCGACAGTCGCCGTTACAGTTTATGTAACCCGGATTGCGCGCAAAGCTTTAGAAGAAGAATTGTAGGGTAGCACCGGGGTTCTTGTCGCTCACCCAATCGAGAACCGCTATAAACAAACATAAAAAAATTAATCGGGATTCTTAATTTTAAAAGAGGTTTTGCCAATGACCAATTCAGATTTAGAGAGAGTCACAGTTCGCCCAATTGATGAGTACAACCAAAAGTTGGTGTCTTACGTCCATCCCCCAAATTGGGTTAATCCTCAACCCGCAGATGTTTACGACTTGGTAGTAATTGGGTCTGGTACGGCGGGATTAGTAGTGGCTGCGGGTGCGGCGGGTCTGGATTTGGGTTTAAAGGTGGCGTTGATTGAAAAGCATCTCATGGGTGGAGATTGCTTAAATGTTGGTTGCGTACCATCTAAAACTATTATTCGTTCTGCCCGCGTCGTTGGCGAAATCTGGGATGCTAAAGGTTTAGGAGTTAATATTCCCCAACATAATATTGATGTTGATTTTCCCAAAGTCATGGCAAGAATGCGGCGGATAAGGGCTGATATCAGCCCTAACGACTCGGCAGAACGGTTTCAAAAGTTGGGTGTCGATGTCTTTTTGGGTAGCGGTCGATTTGCAAGTAAAAATACGGTGGAAGTTGGTGATAAAACTCTCCAATTTAAAAAAGCTGTAATTGCGACTGGCGCAAGAGCTGCACAACTGTCGATTCCGGGAATTGAAAAGGCGGGTTATCTAACCAATGAAACGGTTTTTTCCTTAATTCAACGACCGGAACGTTTGGCGGTGATTGGTGGTGGGCCTATTGGTTGCGAATTAGCGCAAGCTTTCCGGCGTTTAGGTTGTGAGGTGGTACTTTTCCATAGCGGTTCTCACATCCTTAATAAAGAAGATGCTGAAGGCGCTGAAATTCTCCAAAAGGTTTTGATTAACGAAGGAATTCGTGTAGTACTCGATTCCAAGTTAGAAGAAGTGGTAACTGTCACCGAGGGAAAACGCCTTTACTTTTCCTCTAATGGTCATCGAGATTCGGTGACAGTCGATGAAATTTTAGTTGGTGCGGGGCGATCGCCAAATGTCGAAAATCTAAATTTAGAAGCTGTGGGTGTAGAATATGACAAGCATCAAGGCGTGAAGGTAAATGATTACCTCCAAACAACCAATCCCAAAATTTATGCAGCCGGCGATATCTGCATGAACTGGAAGTTTACCCATGCTGCTGATGCAGCAGCGCGGATTGTAATTAAAAATACCCTGTTTTCTCCCTTTGGCATAGGACGCTCGAAACTCAGTAGTTTGGTGATGCCTTGGGTAACTTATACTGACCCAGAAATTGCCCACGTGGGGTTATACGAACACGAGGCGGAAAAATTGGGTATTGAAGTGACAACGATTGAGATTCCTTTTAGTAGTGTAGACCGAGCGATCGCAGATGGTGAAGAGTTAGGATTTCTCAAAATCCACCATAAAAAGGGGTCTGATGAAATTATTGGTGCAACCATTGTCGCCAGTCACGCGGGTGAGATGATATCAGAAGTAACTACGGCAATGGTGAATAAGATTGGTTTGAGCAAGTTAAGCAGTGTAATTCATCCTTATCCCACTCAAGCCGAAGCGATTAAAAAAGCAGCTGATGCTTATCGTCGAACACTCCTAACATCAAATACCAAAAAATTGTTAGGATTTCTGACAAAGTTATCTTAACCAAAATCAGTGAACAGTTGTCTGACTGTTCACTGATAACTGATAACTGATAACTGTTATCTAAACAGGTCGGAAGCGATTAATCTGTCCTCCGGTCAAGTTGGCGTAATAGAGATTACCATCCTTTCCAGTGGTGATTTGTGCAGTTAGCCCTAGATTAGGTCTCTCTGCTTGGGAAGTAAACCGCTTAACTGAGACGAATTTACCCTGACTATCGAATTTTACAGCATCAATAGTTCCTAGACTGAAATCACCAACGAATAAGGCACCTTCATAGATTGAAGGGAAAGTATTACCTGTGTAAAAGTCACCCATGACGATCGAATTAGAACCAGTATGTTTGTAGGTGTAAACTGGTGCTGTAACAGTTTTACCACTACTATAGAAATCTTTCGCTGCATCTAGGTTAGAATAGCCTGATTGTTTCAGACTGGTAGTATTGCCATTGGCGTCAAGTCCTCCTTCATAGAACGGCCAGCCAAAGTTTGCTCCTGGTTTTGCGACATTCACCTCTTCCCAACTAACGAAGCCAACATCACCAACTACGGGGGTATTGGTCTTTTGATCAATTGTGAAACGGAAGGGGTTACGCAGACCTAAGCTATAAACTTTGGAACTATTGCTATTGAGATCGCCATTGTAGAAAGGATTAGTTGATAAACCTTGACCAGTAATCGCGTCAATCCGCAGGATCTTGCCGGATAGATTATTAACATCCTGAACGCGAACTGCACGAGGGTCTATCCCATTGTAGGAAGTACCATCTCCTAAGCTCACAAACAGAGAACCATCAGTACCAAAGCGCACAGAACCAACTGAATGAGATTCACTATCATTGGCTATAAAATTCTGGACATTTTGGACTTTATCGAGATTATCAATATAATCTTGCAAGCTGGTAAACGGCTTACCAGTATCTTTGTTGAGAATTCCTGATGGTGCATAGCCAAGTGTGACATTTGTACTATTTCCATCTGGCTTGATAATATTCGCCCAAGTGCCATTTGTGCCGAGTAGTACAACTTCGCTGCCAGCGATCGCAGTAGTGTAATTAGTGTTGGGATCAGCTTCAAAGCGACTTAGCCGTGCAGTACGATTTCCATTCTGATCGGGATCGTCTAATGTGCTGTTGGGATTGTTCTTGGGATTGTTTAGGCTAGTTTCTGGTGGATCGTAGGTATACAACAGGTAAACATAGTTGTTGCCGTTTGGACTTTTGCCAAAATCTGGATGTACAGCAATGCTTAACAGACCGCGATCGCGCGTATCATTTACCTGTCCGCGAATATCAGTAAATGGTGTTGATAATAAGGTACCATTTTTCATGACTCGCACTACCCCATTTTTCTGGGCAATGAACATGCTGTTACCATCAGGTGCCCATTCAAAAGCTGTGGGTTGAGTCAAACCAGAAACTACCGTATCTAAAGCAAAGTTACCAGAGTCATTATCAATAAGACTGATACTTGTTTCTTGATTAGTTAGCTGCACTCCAACTGGGTTACTGAACTTTAAAGTAAATGTTTCATTTGATTCCTGAACGTTGTCATTAAGAATGGGGATAACAATGGTGTTGCTGGTTTGCCCAGCTACAAAACTCAAGCTTCCAGATACAGCCTGGTAGTCAGATCCAGCTTTAGCAGTCCCATCTAGGGTTGTGTAGTTCACGCTAGCCGCTGCCGAAGCGTTGCCCCGTGTAACTATCACCTTAGCAGTCCCGTCACCCTCATTAACTACTGGCTGACTGAAATCGAGGCCAGAGCGATCGTTGTCTTGAATTGTAATTGCGAGAGTTCTTTGCAGTCCTAGTGTTGCCCCCTCTGCCTGATCGATGACAAAATTAAAGGTTTCATCTCCTTCTATCGAGGAATCATCATTGATCGGAATGGATACCTGCGTGCTGCTTTGTCCCGGCGCAAAGGTAAGTATTCCAGCACTTTCAACGCCTTCACTCCCATAGTCAACTCCTTTTGTCGCAGTATTAGCTATAGTTGCATACTTGATTGAAGATGTACCACTTAAATCTCCAGTTCTAATTAATTTAACGGTAATACTATCACTGTCTTCGTTTAGAGTCATCGAAGACGAACCTAAGGTGATGGTGGTCTGAAGAAATGGTGAATAAAGTTGAGACTGAGGAATGATTTCCTTCACCTGAGAGGCGCTTGACCAACGCAGTTGAGAAACGGCATTGCCTTTATTTTCATAGTACTCAAGTTTAATATCGTACTTTTGACCTGCAACCAATGCGATCGAGCCACTGGATTCGGTGGCAGGTTGATCGATAAACTTATCGATGATTTGTTGACCATTCACCCACAGTCGCACAGCATCATCAGCAGTAGTGTAAAAGTTATAAGTTTCGCTGTACTTGGCTTCTACCTGACCTGTCCACCGCGCTGAGAAGGTATCTGCATCAATCGACGGAGCGGGAGAATCAGCGCCCCAATTAAAGTTCACCGTCGGATCTATGCGAGTTTGCTTGAGGTTGGTGAAGTCGATGTTGTCGTAATACTCTGCTTTGAGTCCATTGCCACTACTAGGTGTGCTGATATTACTATACAGTTGTGACTGAGGAATGATTTCCTTAGCCTGAGAAGTGCTTGACCAAGCCAGTTGAGAAACGGCATTGGATTTATTTTCGTAGTACTCAAGTTTAATATCGTATTTTTCACCCGCAACCAGGGCGATTGAGCCACTGTATGCTGTTGCAGGTTGATCGACAAACTTATTGATGATTTGTTGACCATTTACCCACAGTCGCACACCATCATCACTAGTGGTGTAGAAGTTATAAGTTTCGCTGTACTTGGCTTCTACCTTACCTGTCCAGCGCACTGAGAAGGTATCTACACCAATTGACGGATCTGGAGAACCAGCGCCCCAATTAAAGTTCACCGTCGGATCTATGCGAGTTTGCTTGAGGTTGGTGAAGTCGATGTTGTCGTAATACTCTGCTTTGAGTCCATTGCCACTACTAGGTGTGCTGATATTACTATACAGTTGTGACTGAGGAATGATTTCCTTAGCCTGAGAAGTGCTTGACCAAGCCAGTTGAGAAACGGCATTGGATTTATTTTCGTAGTACTCAAGTTTAATATCGTATTTTTCACCCGCAACCAGGGCGATTGAGCCACTGTATGCTGTTGCAGGTTGATCGACAAACTTATTGATGATTTGTTGACCATTTACCCACAGTCGCACACCATCATCACTAGTGGTGTAGAAGTTATAAGTTTCGCTGTACTTGGCTTCTACCTTACCTGTCCAGCGCACTGAGAAGGTATCTACACCAATTGACGGATCTGGAGAACCAGCGCCCCAATTAAAGTTCACCGTCGGATCTATGCGAGTTTGCTTGAGGTTGGTGAAGTCGATGTTGTCGTAATACTCTGCTTTGAGTCCATCTCCTTGAGAGAGTAGGCTAGACCGAGCAGAAATGCTGCTTTGTCCTTGGTCAATGCTTTCTAGAGATGATTTAGTAGTAATTACTGGACTTACCGATGTTGATAAGTTTTGATTGGATGTCATAGTTAATGCTGCAAAATTAGTTTTACATTGAATATTTCAACAAAGAATGCATCATAAAGCTTGATATAAATATATTGATAAGCTAATCATTGATTTACCTATAAATATATGTTTAGTAATTGCTAATTATGAATAATTAGTTGAAGAACATATTATTATTTGTTTTCTTTGAGCAAATTTTTGAGTTCTTGAGAGACTCAAATTCCATTGATGCGCAGATGCATATTCCTTGAGGCAAAGGATGCACAAGAAAAGCAGATGCATACGTAATAGTCATACAAAATAACTTTACACACACTACCTAAGTATTTTTTTGCTTCTACATATTTGACAATAGATTGCGGTGTTATGTCTATGTTTTGTATGGGACTTTGTTTAAATATTCACATTGATACATCCTTTTTTAAAGGAATATAAAAGTTTTGATGAGGATTAAATAAAAATTGCCAAATTACCGGATAATTTAACGTGCTTTTTCTACATATTTATTAACTAAATAAAAATTGGGTAAAGAAAAATTTTAATATTTAAAGATTTGAAAAATTAATGTTTATTTATACTTTATATCTTTCTTAGCGGAACCAGCAGAAATCATAGTAATAACCTAAAATCAGTGGAGCAAAAGCTTTTGCAAGAGCCTCACCATTTATGCATTTAAGCTGGGGAACACAATCTACTAGAATTTAAGAAATAATCGTACTTTTTGAGTAACCTTGCTGTGGTTCGATTATCCTGCTAAGTAGGTTGGCACAATTAAACCGAACTATACAAAGTTTTGTATGGGTAAAGGGAAAAGGTTAAAGGGTAAAGGTTTTTCCCTTTTACCCTTAACCTTTACCCTTCTTAGTTTAGTTGTGTTTTTTAGCACCTACTTACTTAATGGATGGCTACGCAACAGTTTCTCTTCTCCACAAAAGGCTACGCCCTAAGCGAAGCTGCTATGTCGCAGGCTTTACGAGACGCCGCGATATTGCTGAACGCAAAGAATTGTTAGCGTCCGAAACCCTACTCTTTCGTTCATTTACAAAAGTTTTCAATTTACGCCAAGTCAGAAAAATTGCAAGTTTGACGTTGCACATTCCCACTTTCCCCTAGACTAGGGGCAGCAACCTTGTTCAAACTGGCTGAGGAAAGTGGACTTTGACTGAGACAAACAATTTAAACTCTACCATCCAGAATCTCTCACGCAGGGAATTGCGAGATTTAGTGCGGACTCAGCTGCAAATGCTCCTGGAAGCAGGAGACTTGCAGGGAGCAAAATCTATTCTCGTACCCGTGCAGCCTGCGGATATCGCCGAGGCAATTGAGGGTTTGCCAGAAGCGATGCACGCTTTGGCTTTTCGCTTGCTTTCTAAGGATGAGGCGATCGAAGTTTATGAATATCTCGACTACAGTGTTCAAGAACGGTTAATTGAAGAACTTAAAAGCCAGGAAGTCCGCGATATTGTCGATCAAATGTCGCCGGATGACCGAGCTAGGTTATTTGATGAATTACCGGCAAAAGTCGTCAATCACTTACTAGAACAACTGAGTCCAGCAGAACGTCAAGCTACAGCCCAA
Source organism: Nostoc sp. DedQUE12b (assembly GCF_034530835.1). Lineage (NCBI taxonomy): Bacteria > Bacillati > Cyanobacteriota > Cyanophyceae > Nostocales > Nostocaceae > Nostoc > Nostoc sp. DedQUE12b. Next base: position 11,569 of record NZ_JAVRCI010000055.1, read on the forward strand.
CTATTGGGTTATGAAGCTGATACAGCTGGGCGAATCATGACCCTAGAGCTAATCTCGCTGAAAGAAAACTTGACAGTATCTCAAGCTCTAGAGCGAATTCGCAACTTAGCTAATGCCAGTGAGATGATTTATTATCTTTATGTCATGGATGCGGCAAGGCGCTTGACGGGGATTGTATCGTTGCGAGAATTAGTAACGTCTCAGCCTGAGCAAATTATTGGCGAGATTATGACCCGTGATGTGGTGTTTGTCTACACTGATACAGACCAGGAAGAAGTTGCAAGATTAATCCAAAGATATGATTTTTTGGCTGTGCCTGTGGTAGATAGAGAACAGCTTCTAGTAGGTATTGTTACGGTAGATGATGTAATTGATATTCTGCAACAAGAAACCACCGAGGATATTTATGCCTTGGGTGGTGGTGTGCAGTCGGGGGGCGACAATTATTTTCAAATGAATTTGCTAGAAATTGCTCGGAAGCGGGTTGTCTGGTTATTGGTCTTACTTATAACCAATACCGTCACAGGAACAATTATTAAGTCGCAAGAAGACATTTTAGCAAAAGTGGTGACACTGACGGCCTTTATTCCCTTGTTGACTGGTACTGGGGGTAATGTAGGCGCTCAATCTTCCACAGTGGTGATTCGTGGGATGAACACCGATGAAATCCGATCGCTTGGTGCATTGCAGGTAATCGGGCGGGAAGCGATCGCTGGGGCATTATTGGGAGGAATGTTAGGTACGATCGCTACTGTCTGGGCTTATTTTCTGCAAGGACGAGTAGAAGTAGCGATCGCTGTAGGCACTAGTCTGGTAGCTATTTCTATTTTGGCTTCGATATCCGGTTCAGCGCTGCCATTTCTATTTCGCTATCTGCGTTTAGATCCGGCATTAATGTCAGCACCATTCATCACCACAGCAGTTGATGTTGTAGGTGTTTTGATTTACTTCAATTTAGCGCGGGTAATTTTAAAGTTATGAAAAGAGTCATTAGTCATTAGTCATTAGTCATTAGTCATTAGTGAATAACACACTACAAATGACAAAGGACAAATGACTAACCTAACTTTTACAATTCTGATTCTGTATCTGGAGCAACAATTTCACCAGTACCCAATTGCAGGATCATGTCTTGGTCAGTAATCAATCCGCTAAGTTCCTTCACTTGTAAATTCATGTCTTCACAAGCTTGTCTAAGTTCTCTGGCAAATTTGTTGAGGTCTTGACCATAGCCACATTGATAAGCAGCAGTTTCAATTCCTTGCTGGGCATTTGCTCTAGCACAATCTACTAGTTCTCTGCCATTTAGTGGTGTAGGAGATGCCATAGACGTAGTTATTATTTCTTAAATGTTTGCTGCTAGATAGACTATCAATATTCCCACATTTACTCATCCCTCCAATGGAAGACCATCAGGGTATAATTAGAAGTAATTATTTTTTTATCATTAGTCATTAATCCTTTATTCAAAGTGAATAACCAATGACCAATGACTAATGACTAATAACTGAATTTTTCACTTACCCATTCACAACATCTCCACCATTGACATGTAACACTTGTCCAGAGACATAAGAAGCATCATCCGAAGCCAAATATACGTAGCTAGGAGCAACTTCTTCTGGTTGTCCGGCTCGTTCCATTGGTACTTGTTTGCCAAAAGTTTCAACTTTCTCTTCGGGAAAAGTTGAGGGAATTAAAGGTGTCCAAATTGGCCCTGGCGCGACAGCATTAACCCTAATTCCTTTGGATACCAAATTTTTTGATAAGGAGCGAGTGAAAGCAACGATCGCACCTTTTGTAGAAGAGTAATCTAGTAGTTGTGGACTACCTTTATAAGCTGTTACCGATGTGGTATTGATGATAGCACTGCCTGCTTGTAGATGCTTTAGTGCAGCCTTAGTCATGAAAAACATCGAGAAAATATTAGTGCGGAAAGTTCGCTCTAGTTGTTCTTCGGTAATTTCTTCAATACTTTCTTTCGGATGTTGTTCAGCAGCGTTGTTGACGAGAATATCGAGTTTGCCAAACTCACCAACTGTTTGTTGTATGGCTTGCTGACAAAAAGTTTCATTGCCAATATCACCTGCGATGGTTACTGCACGACGCCCTTGTTTTTCTACCAAATGTTTTGTTTCTTTGGCATCATCGTGTTCATTAAGGTAAAGAATAGCCACATCTGCACCTTCTTTTGCAAATGCGATCGCAACAGCACGACCAATTCCACTATCTGCACCCGTAATCAATGCTACTTTATCTTGTAACTTGCCGCTACCCCGATACTGAGCATCATCAGCTTTGGGTTTTGGTGTCATTTCTGATTCAACACCTGGTGCTTCTTGTTGCTGTGGCGGTTGCAATTTTTGTTCTTTTTTCTCTTTTGGTTCTTTTGATTTAGCCATCTGTTTTACCTTGGTAATTGAATATTGAATTGGGCATTGAAAATGGGGAATTGAGCATTGAGAATTAGTTATACTCCATCTTTCTCATCTCTCTTATTCCCTATTTCATAACTAAACCTTGGATCGAAAATTCAACCCAAGGTTTATTTTTTGCTTTGACTTTCACTAGCCATTTGCAATTTTAGGCATTTCTATCCTGGATGTTTGCCAAACTTACTTCTTTCTAGCAACTGTAGGCAAATCAGATTATTTATCCTGATGCTTGAACATGAAAGTAAGTACACAACTCCGATATGATGAAAAGTTTCTCTTTTTCACCTGCTTTCAAGTTAACTATTATATTGCTGTACTTTATCGCCCCCAAGAGGTAAAGTAAGCTGCAATTAGCTCAACCTTTAGACGGAAAATAAATTAAAGAAGTCGGCGATTTGCGGGTGGCTATAGTTTGATTGAACCTTGCGGACTTCCGGAAAATTTTTACAAAACTACCTGAATCTTGACACGGCGACTATACATCCTCCAAAAGGGTGCGTGGTGCGCTACATTGAGATCATTAGAGGGCATGGGTTATGGCAACATTAAATATTTCCGAGTTAGAACAGGTTGAAAAGTTTCGCCACTTACAATTAACCCTGCGCGATCGCTGGAAAACGAGCGAACTATTTGACAATAGTGAAGCGGATATTTTAATTATTCCCTCCTTGAGTCTTGACCAGGGAGAACTCCAAAAGATCGAAGGCTGCGAGCATTATGAAGAAAGATTACTATTTTCCTTAATTCGGTTGCGGAATCCCCGAACTCGACTGATTTATGTAACATCAGTACCGCTGCATCCGAGTATCATTGATTATTATCTGCAATTGTTGCCAGGAATTCCCTTTTCTCATGCTCGCAATCGCTTGCTGTTACTTTCTACTTACGATTCCTCTTTTAAGCCTTTGAGCCAAAAGATTTTAGAACGCCCACGCTTGCTAGAGCGGATTCAGAAATCTTTGAGGCTAGACAAATCATTTATGATCTGCTACAACTCTTCGCACTGGGAAGGCGAATTGTCTTTAAAATTGGGTGTACCACTGTATGCGGCTGCACCAGATTTACAGATTTGGGGAACAAAAAGTGGCAGTCGGGAAATCTTCAAGGAAAGCGAAGTACCGCATCCAGATGGCAGCGAAAAAGTTTGGAACCATACAGATTTGGCAGAAGCTACCGTTGATTTGTGGGAACGGCAACCAACATTAAAACGGGTAGTAGTAAAACTTAACGAGGGCATTTCTGGAGAGGGGAATGCATTGTTGGATCTCAGACCGATTGAGAATTTAGCACCAAACACTGGTACTCATGCCGAAAGGATAGCAGCAATTAGCGATCGCTTATCAACGATGCGCTTTCAGGCAAAACAAGAAACTTGGGATAGTTTTTTGGGAAAAATGCCTGAGTTAGGGGCAATCGCTGAAGCATTCGTGGAAGGGGAAATTAAGCGATCGCCCAGCGTCCAAGGACGGATCACGCCCCAAGGTGAAGTGGAAATCCTTTCAACTCACGACCAAATTCTCGGAGGCCCAGACGGTCAGATTTATCTTGGTTGCAGGTTTCCTGCTGATGAAAGATATCGATTGCAATTACAGCAATTGGGACTTCAAGTTGGCAGAAAACTAGCAGAAAAAGGTACTTTAGAGCGGTTTGGTGTAGATTTTATCGCCGTTGACAAGGGTAATGGAGACTGGGATATTCAGGCGATCGAAATTAACCTGCGTAAAGGTGGTACAACTCATCCATTCATGACCCTGAAATTATTAACAAACGGTCGCTATGACCTTTCCACGGGTTTATTTTATAGTCAACAAGGTCGTCCAAAATATTACATTGCTACTGATAATTTGCAAAAAGAGCGCTATCAGGGATTATTACCTAATGATTTGATGGATATCATTGCTCACCACAGACTGCACTTTGACAGTGGTACAGAAACTGGTACAGTGTTTCATCTTATGGGTTGCCTTTCGCAGTTTGGAAAGGTGGGATTAACCAGCATCGGTGATTCCCCCCAACAAGCACAAGATATTTATAACAAAGTTGTCAAAGTTCTGGATGAAGAAACCCGCAGCGAAAATCGTGATTTCTCGCCATTTTCAGATTATTCCTTTCCCGTGGTTTGGGATGAATTATAGGGCACAGCAATGCTGATTAGTTCTAAATGCGCTGGTCGTTATTAGGTAAATTTTGCTGGTTGCTTGGCTGTTTACCAGATTGCAATTGGGTATATATATAGGTTACTACTGCTAAAGTCAGCCCAATAGCCAACACCACCCCTACGATTCGCAATAAATTGGGAGTAATTCTCGTAGTTAGCTGCTCACTTAGCCTTGGTTGGTAAATAGTGTCATCCGTTCGCGCTTGTGTTCGGCGTTGATTAGACGCAAGTCGTGGCTGATACAACGTCACATCTGGTTGCACTGGTGGTCTACTTTGATTAGATACTGGTCGCGGCTGAAATAACGTCTTATCTGGTGACACTTGTTGTCCACCTTGATTAACTCCTGGTCGCGGCTGAAACAACGTCTTATCTGGTGACACTTGTTGTCCACCTTGATTAACTCCTGGTCGCGGTTGATACAACGTCTTATCTGGTGGCACTTGTTGACCGCCTTGATTAGCTCCTGGTCGTGGTTGATACAACGTCACATCAGGTTTGCTGGTGTTCGGATTATTCCCAGGACTCTGTGGATTTTGTTCAACTGGGTTCAATGGCCTCGGAACGGTTTCGTGATTTGAACCTTGATTGAAACCAGATGGAGGGCGAATAACAGTATCGTCGTTCGATTGTCTCGGAACAGTTTCGTGATTTGAACCTTGATTGAAACCAGATGGAGGGCGAATAACAGTATCGTCGTTCGATTGTCTCGGAACAGTTTCGTGATTTGAACCTTGATTGAAACCAGATGGAGGGCGAATAACGGTATCGTCGTTCGATTGTCTCGGAACAGTTTCGTGATTTGAACCTTGATTAGAAGCAGGTTGCGATCGCCCAGTAATTTGTCCGGGTAGACTAGATTCTGTGGCAAATTTGGCAGCAGCTTGCAAAGCCCGATTTAGTTCTTCTACGGTTGCAAATCGGTTGGCTGGGTTCTTGTGGAGGCATTTCATCACCACGGCTTCTAATTGTACGGGTAAATGCTCACACCCTGGTTGCTCGCGCAGTGGTTTTGGTGGCTCATAAGCATGAGCTAATACCCAAGAAGCCTCACTCACATGACTACCCTTAATGCTGATCCCAAAGGGGTCGGCGGCACTCAGCATTTCATAAAGGATAATCCCTAAGCTGTAAATATCACCTCTAGCATCCAAATTTTGATCGCTTTGGATTTGTTCAGGAGGTGCATAACGAAATGTACCGATAAATGTACTAGTTATATTTGTAATATTGGAATTTTCTGAAGATTCACTCCGAATTTTGGCAACACCAAAATCCAAAACCTTCACCCACTCTCCCAAATCTGTCGAGATCAAAAATATATTATCTGGCTTCAGGTCGCGATGAACTACCTGAATATGTTCAGTGGTTTTGCCGCCATCCCGTTGGAGAGTCACTCCTTGATGGGCAAGCTGTAAACCTTTACAAACTTGCGCCATAATCTTCACCGTCCGCTCAACAGACAGACGCTTTTCGCGCAGCAGTAATTGTCTAAGCGTTTGCCCCCGCAAAAATTCCATGACGTAAAATGGAAAACCTTCCGGGGTTACACCACAATCACTAATTTTAACAATGTGGTCACTTTGCAAAGCAGCACAAACAGCCACCTCTCGCTCAAAACGCTTTCTCATTTCCAGTGATGCCACTAGCGTATCTTTGAGCAACTTCAACGCTACCTGCTGACCAACACGGGTATCCGTTGCTAGGAAGACTTCTCCCATGCCACCCCCGCCTAACCGTCTGTCTAAACGGTATCGCTGATTATCACCTACAAAGCGACCATTCCAAGAATTTGAAGAAGGTGGGGATTTCATCTGAGGCAACCCATCCTAGTTACTTTACTTTAAGTGTTAACTTTTAGTCAGAGATATTGCTAGTATTACAAATATTAATTGCTTCATAACTTAGATGAATATTAGTAATATATGCTACTAGTAATTATCTAATTATACTCAGCTTAACATATTAATAACTTAAAGTAATGTGATAAATTTGATAAAATTTTAAAATTAAGACCTATAGCAGTTTAAATTTGTTCCTGATATTAAGTTAGCGCAAGTTCGACGAGAGTCGTCAGCTTCAGTAGTGCTGAGTGACAAAGAGAGTGAAACGGGCAAGCGTAAACTACGCACCTAGCAAGTAAAACTTGACAGATGAGTAATTGAATTTAACACTCTTGTTAAATGACACTGCTAATTTTGACTAGTGAATCAGGAGGCTAAGATGGAAAGCAACACCACAACATGGTGGATATATGCATTATTGTCAGCTGGCTTTGCAGCATTGACAACTATCTTTGCCAAAATTGGGATAGAAAATGTGAATTCTAATTTAGCAACAGCAATCCGAACTGTTGTGATCTTAGTAGTTGCTTGGGGGATTGTACTTTTTCAGGGAAACGTAGTTAATATCTTAGCTATATCCCAAAAAACCATGATTTTCTTATTATTATCTGGAGTATCTACAGGGTTATCATGGATTTTTTACTTTCAAGCCTTACAAGCCGGAAAAGCTTCTCTTGTTGCACCAATTGATAAATCAAGCTTGGTATTAGTTTTATTATTTTCAGTCATTTTTTTGGGAGAAACGTTAAGCTGGAAAATCATTTTAGGAACGGGGTTAGTAGTCATAGGGACTTTAGTTTTAATTATTTAAAGTCTTAATTAAAAGGATGTTTTGAAAGTACTACTGTTCAAGTACGTCAGGTAGCTTTCAGCGAAAACTTGCTGAGTTTTAATCAGGTGATTTTGATCGTTACCGAGTCTTTTAAATTGAAATGCTAGGTGGATTTACGCCGTACTATACTAATAGTTAACAATGCGCTTTTGTCTGCCGTGCTGATAGTCTTTGCTACAAAATACTTAAAGTTTTGCAAAATATATTCTATTAATGTACTCTGGCGTACATGATTAATATGTGCTATTGCCATGAGGAATCAGGATGAGTAATGTGCTCTCTATAGCCGCAGTGACAGCAGTACTAAAAGTCTTGCTGGAAAATGGTTTAGTCAGTGATCCGATCGCTGCTAGTGTTGGTGATGTGATTGTAACTGCCCTACCGCCGGATCGAATTTCAGTTGAAGCTGATGAGCGTGCCCAAATCAACCTTTTTCTCTATCAAGTGACGCAGAATCGCAATGTCGATTGGGTATCTCAAGAATTTCGGAGCAGGCACTCACGGATTAATGGAAACCCACGCTCTCAGACTCCACCACTAGCTCTTGATCTGCACTACTTACTCACAGCTTACGGAGCTAAGGATTTTCAAGCAGAGCTTTTACTCGGCTATGCAATGCATTTATTACACAAAACACCAGCTATCACATCTGATATTATTGAAAATACTTTGATAAATGCATCTACAACCAATACCTCAAGTGCTTTTTCGCAAGCTGTAGCAAGTGTGTCTGTGTCCGCTTTAGCTGAACAAATTGGGCAGATCAAATTGACTCCAGAGTTTTTTAACATGGAAGAAACTTCTAAGTTATGGTCTGCTTTACAAACACACTATCGACCTTCAGCTACTTATCTGGCATCAATGGTATTGATTGAGAGTAGCAATGACAAGTCTGAAAGTTTTTACATGATGCCCTTGTCTCAACCGAATATAGAGCAAGTTATAGCTCCAGCTAAAGCCGAACAAATGATTGTTGCAGGTACAACATTAGTAATTCGTGGTAAACGGTTACGCGGTGAGATCACACGAGTTCGTTTTGGTAATACGGAGACATTACTAGTACCTCAAGAAGTAAAAGAAACGCAAATCAGCTTGTTAGTCCCGCCAGATTTATACGCAAGCATACAGGGTGTCCAAGTTGTACATTTGACAATGGGCAATGTAGGCCAAACGAATCATCTAGTTGAATCAAACGTTGCGGCTTTTGTCTTACATCCAACAATTACAGCATTCGTCACTCAAGTGGAAAATAGCGGCGACAATTTACGCACAGCAGAAATTACCGTTAAATTCCAGCCAAAAGTCGGTAAGGAACAACGGGTAGTTTTGCTACTCAATGAGGTATCAGGTGATAATCCGGTAGCTTACTCTTTCTTGGCTGCACCACCTACCCAAGACACTGATGCGATCGCGATTCCGGTCAAAAATGTCAAACCAGGAACTTATATTGTCCGAGTGCGGGTAGATGGCGCCGAAAGTCCACTTCACAAAAATCAGTTAGGGGAATATGATTCGCCACAGGTGACAATTTTATGAATGCTACGACAATTAATCACAATTGGGATCAGGCAAACTACCGCTATCTATCAGCAGCTCTCGCCGTGGTGCGTGGTATTTTAGAAAATCACACGGCAAAAGAGCAAAATCAACCTGAAGAGAACCACCAAGAGCATTTACAGCAGGCGTTACAGGAAGCCGCTGCTGCTATGCCTGCACCATCGGCACTGGAGAGAGTCTGCAAAATGTTTCGCCTCTCATCCTTTGAACGCGATTTGTTGCTGTTGTGTGCAGGTATGGAATTAAATGGAGATTTTGCCAAATTGTGTGCTATAGTTCACGGCGATTCACAACGAGCTTACCCAACTTTGGGTTTAGCTTTGGCAGCTTTACCTAACGTCCACTGGGATGCGATCGCTCCAAATGCTCCCTTACGTCATTGGCGGTTAATTCAAATTGGTGATGGTCATGCCCTAACTCTCAGTCCGGTGAGAATTGATGAGCGGATTTTACATTATCTCACAGGTATCCAATATCTTGACGAACGGCTAGCTGGTATCATTGAGCCATTACAAGAGGTTAGCGATTTAGTACCCTCGCACCAAGATTTGGCAGAGCGAATAGCAGCAGTTTGGGCGCAAGCTTCCAAGGTTAATAGTCTGCCAATTGTCCAGTTATCTAGTGGTGAAACTGCTAGTAAACGTGCCATTGCCGCCACAATTTGTCAACTTCAGGGTTTAAGTTTGTGGGTAATGCCCGCACAAGTCATTCCTTTAACACCTAGCGAGTTGGATAATCTCATCCGCCTGTGGACTCGCGAGACAATTTTAAGTAAGAGTGCCTTACTCATAGACTGCAACGAACTGGATACTAATGATACAGCACGGCTGAATGCGATCGCTCGTTTCATCGAACGCACAAAGGGCTTTTTAATAGTCACGAGTCGAGAACGGATCGGCTTATCACAACGCCTAGTAGTTAATTTTGACGTACATCAACCAACTAGCAAAGAACAAGGTGCAGTTTGGCAAGATGCGCTAGGGGCGAGTGCATTGCAAATGAATGGGCAAGTCAAAACCTTAGTGGATCAGTTTAACCTCAGTGCTGCAACCATTCGCGCTGCTTGTGCAGAAGCCACAGGACAATTAGCACAAACACCAGAAACCGATATTACTAGCATTTTATGGGATGCCTGCCGCGTGCAAGCACGTCCGCGCTTAGATGAACTCGCCCAGCGGATTGAGCCATCTGGGGATTGGGATGACTTAGTATTGCCAGAGGCGCAGAAACAAGTTCTCCGGGAAATTGCGGCTCATGTACGCCAACGTAGTACTGTATATAATAATTGGGGTTTTGGGGGCAAGAGTGCTAGGGGATTGGGAATCAGCGCCCTATTTGCAGGTAGTAGCGGCACTGGTAAAACTTTGGGAGCAGAAGTACTGGCCCATAAATTGCGCCTCGACCTCTATCGGATTGACCTATCATCAGTAGTCAGCAAATATATTGGCGAGACAGAGAAGAATTTGCGCCGAGTATTTGATGCCGCAGAACAAGGTGGAGTGATTTTGTTATTTGATGAAGCCGACGCTTTATTTGGCAAACGGAGTGAAGTTAAAGATGCGCGCGATCGCTATGCCAATATTGAAGTTAGTTATCTATTGCAACGGATGGAAAGTTACCCAGGTTTAGCAGTCTTGACTACGAACTTGAAGAGTGCAATTGATACAGCCTTTTTGCGGCGGATTCGCTTTGTGGTGCAGTTCCCCTTCCCCGATACTATGCAACGAGCCGAAATTTGGCGGCGTGTCTTTCCAGCCGAAACCCCAACCGCAGATTTAGATGCTCTACAACTAGCACGGCTAAATGTTGCTGGGGGCAATATCCGTAATATTGCTTTAAATGCCGCTTTTTTGGCTGCCGATGCTGGGGAACCAGTGCAGATGAAACACGTATTGCGGGCGGCTCAAACAGAATATAGTAAGTTAGAGAAACCCTTGACTGATGCGGAAGTTGGCGGATGGATGTAATTTTATAATTTTGAAATGGATGTTACTGATTTTCAAAATTTAGGATTGAATGCGTCCCTGTTGGCGAATTCTCAACTAACAATGGTCTCACCAGTCGTGATCGTCGTTGAGGACACTTCCATCTTCCAAAACAAGACCTCTGACGCGAGTACCAGTCCAGTCAACATTACTCACATGCTTGGCACCACTCATATTGGTGTTACCCAGCGAAGTTTGGGTGATAGAAGCAGATCGCAATTCAGCACCACTCATGTCAGTATCCATGAACTCAACAACATCCAAACAAGCTTTAGTCAAATTGGCTCCACTCAAATTAGCACGAATCAATTTGCACTGGCCCAAGTCGGCACTAGTCAGATTGGCGTTACTCAAATTGGCATCAGTAAGATCAGCACCAGCCAAGATAGTATCAGTCAAGTTAGCTCCACTCAAATTGATTCCACTCAAGTCAATATTAATAAAAACATCTTCCATTGGTTCAGAGCCGCTGATATTAACACCTCTGAGATTAAGACCGCTAAAATCTCTTTCCCCAGCAGCATATCTTCTTCTCAATTCTTCTCCATCCATAATTTACTTTTGAATTTTGAATTGGTATTACTCTGGTAATTCACCAAATCTTTCCCGATAGCGAGCAAGCATAGACTCCATTTGAGCAAGTTGCTGCTCGGCTTGTTCGCGTTGCTGTTCGGCTTGTTGACGCTGTTGCTGTTCTTGGTGTGCTACTTCTTCTGGCGTGGGCGTTAGTTGTCCATTGAGAGTGAAAAAGCGCAATTTCGATTGATAAACTCCCAAATATAACTGCAATTGCTGGCTCCATAACCAACCTGCTTCATTTGCTTGCAGTTCTTGATAACGACCATCTAATAAATGAAATCCTTTAAATTCTAAACTTACCGGGTCAAACCAAAAATAATCAGGAGTCCGCCAAATATCTTGATAGATTTCCTTTTTCAATCCTCTATCAGTAGCAGCTGTTTTGTCAGAAAGAATCTCTACAATCACATTTGGATATTTGCCATCTTCTTCCCAAACTACCCAGCTTTTGCGTGTTTTGCGTTGGGTATTTAAAACTACAAAGAAGTCAGGGCCTCTAAATTGCTCAGACTTGCGTTGACGCGGACTGTAATAAATCGTCATGTTACCGCAAGCGTAGAAATCTTGACGCTCCTGCCACAACCATTCCAAACACTGAATCAACAGCAGTATTTGCCGCAAGTGAAGTTCTGTTTCCAAAGGTGGTTCATCACTGTATAAATCACCAGGAGGAAATATAACATCTTCTGGTGTGTCTTCTAAAATTATTCCTAAATCTTGAGCAGAAGACATAATAATTTCTCGTTTGACAAGATAAATCTAACTTAACCCAATTCTTTTTTAAGTGCTAAATGCCCCGCTACCGCTAACGGTACTCAGCACTTAGTAGATTTCTACGATTATAAGTCTCGCTCACACAAAACACCTGCTGGCACAGAATAATTTCTACTTAAGTCGATAGCGATCGCCACTAAACAAATTGTATAATTTGATTCAAAAATATGCTTGAGGATGTGAGATGAGCGATCGCATATTTAAACCCAAGAAAGCAGGTACATCCACTTCAAATCCGTCGCTGCTCTCAGCAACAACTCCAACGCTGGCAAATCCAGTGCGCGGCTTTGACATCGCAAAGAAAGCTCCAATCCAAGCATCCGAGGTATCAACCGACCTGCAAGCTGCACAATGTGCTGGCGAACAATCCTTTGAACCACAAGCTATCAAAAAAAGCCCACTTCACGACATTAGTAGCATAGCGTTGCGTCGTCCACAAGCAAAACTGACGGTTGGAGAACCAGGAGATCAGTATGAGCAGGAAGCCGATAGAGTGGCTAATCGAGTCATGTCAATGCCTAATACTGCGATGCAACCGCAAATGACACCAGAAGAACAGACTCAAGAGGAAGAAGTGCAAACGAAGCCTCTCGATGTTTACTTTGGGCAAAGAAAATCGCCAGGGAATAATCAGTTGACTCATGTAGTACAACACAAAGGTGGAGTATTGCAAAGAGATGTGTTGCAGAGAGCGCCAAAAAACTCAGTAGTTACAGAACTTTCGACAAAACTGCCACTGACGGAAGCCAATGCAAGATTAATTGATGCTTGTCATAATTTAGGTAGTATTTATGTCGATTTATCTGTAGCAAATACTGATTTAATCAGTACAAAATTAAAAATTTTCTCTATAAATTACGATATGGCTTACAGCAATTACTCAAGAGTAATTGGTCAAGGAAGAGCAGAAGCACAAAATCAAACTCTTTGGAGAGGAATATTTTTAGGAATAGGAACGGGTGTTTTAGCAGGTCTTGCCGCCGCCTATATTGCTCCTTCTACCGCTGCTGGATGGTTTGCTCTCACCCTAGCGGATGCAGGTACAGCAGCAGGTTCTTCATTTTTACAAGGAGCTGCGTCTTCAGCAGTAGCTCTTGCTGTATCAGATGCCATCACAACGCGAGGCAGCGATTTACAACCTAGCGGTCTTTCACCGGATATGCTGCGAAGTAATATTTGGCAACACGTTGCATCAATGTATCGTGGTGCATTGCAAACCAATAAAGTATTAGCAAACTTACATAAAAATTCCGTTATTCTTGAGCGATTAATTGCAGAAATCAGGGTACAAATTGCTGGTGGTGCATCATCATATTCGCCAGCAGATATATTAACAGCAACTAATGCCATGAACGATCGCATTAATGGAATGGCAAGTGTCTTTAGTGAATTGAGACAAAAAGCAACTGCGATGAGTGCCTTTGGCAATTCTATTTTGGCTTACGATCCTACTAAACCTGGAGTCGATCAAATAGAAAAAGATATTTGGATTATGTGGATGGGAACTTTAAGTAATGATGACTCTGACATTCTTGATTTAGATAATATTGAAGATCATTTGAAGAGTATCGGGATTTTAGGTAATGGTGGTTTATTAGGTGTAGATTTTGGAGACTATACCTCAGAAGACGATGAACTAGCGGCTTTAGCAGCAGCTCGTCCTCGCGCTGCAACTATAAAAGGGAAGTACGATCAAACCACTTCTCAATGGACTGCACCAAGTCCTTGAGTCAACTTTTAATTATTTACTTTGATTTGTTTGCAGAGCCGTTTACTAAATCAAAGATTTTTACCTCGTTTCCAATCTCCGACTGGTGACACAGATTTGAGCAGCGCAGTTTAAAACTTTTTCAACTTGTTTTGGTGCTTTGATTTCAGTAAATAGCTGAATCGCTCGATCGAAATTTATTTGACTTTCATCAGGCTTCAACATCTTTTGATTAGTTAAACCCAATTGAAAATAAGCTTCAGCTAGATCGCATTTAGCACCTATTTTATCCAAAAGTTCAATTGCTTCTGTATGATTAGCAATAGCTAATGCAAAATCTGTTTGTTGCCGATGGATTTCTGCTAAACCATTGTGAGTTTTTGCTTTGACTTGCATATAATGACTTTCTTCAGCAAAAGTCAAAGCTTGATGAAATATCTGATTTGCCTGAGAAAATTCGCCCAAATTGACGTAGGTTTGACCTAAAATTTGCATAAAATAGACAAATCTACCAGTCTGTTCTATCAGTTTTTCGTTCGTAATATTTTGATACGCTACATCTGCTAATTGATATGATAAATCGCACAAACCTAAATAAGAATACACCAAAGCTAAACAGACTGAAGCTTTCTCTGCCCAGCGATGATGCTCGGTATTTTGAGCTAAATAAATTACTTGTTGAAATAACTTTGCGGCTGCCTCTAGTTCCCACAAATCTATTTTGTAAAGACCAATACTTAATAAAGAATCTACCTCTAGCATCCTCAGATAGTAAACTGTATGTTTATTTTCTGGCTGAGGTACAAGTGATTTAAGTGCTTGGGTTGCGAGTGTAATAGTCTTTTCTTGACAAGCGATCGCTTGACTAATTTTACCTGTTATCCAATATAGATCGCCTAATATATTATAAAGTTCGCTGAGATTTTGCTCATCTTCTAGATTGTTAACAACTCGCTCAATTGCCGCAAGTATCGGTTGAATTAAACCCATCCGATACAATGTGCTACCAAGAGGTAAAAACTGCTGCCATTGATTATTTCGGCTTTTTAAAATAACTTTACCCGCCAAATCAAATTCGTGAATTTCTATGTAGTGATAATATGCTTCTAGAGCTTGCAAAGCATCTTTAAAGGTTTCAATTTGTTGAACACTAATTGTCCAAAATTCTGCGGCTTTGTGGTTGGCAATTTGCCATTCATCGGTGAGGCGTAAACGTACGATCGCTTCTTTTTGAATCACTGGATGTAACCAATATTCGCCTTTTTCACACTCCACCAAAGACCGATTTCTCAAGGAGGCGATGATTTGGCGATGTTGATCGGCTGGAACATCCCACAGTAAACAAAACAATCCTGGTGATGAAATGGTGGGTATATCTTGGTAACGATAACATCCCAAACGGCAAAGTAAGCGATATGCTTGAGGGTCAAGAGTTTGCAAACGATTGATTTGACTAACGGCTAAATTTTTTAAGTCGGTTGCGGCTAACGGATCGGCATGATTTTCTTGCCAATAAAGAGCCATATCACCATCAAAATCCTCTTGAATCGAACCGCAGAGAATTCCCATTGCTTTAGCATTACCGCCATAAGTGCGATGCATGATTTGCAAAGTTGGCGAGTTGATGGCTAATCCACGGTTGCTAAAAAACTGTTGCCATGCGCTTTCATCTAAACCAGGAAGCCGATAGTGATTTACATTTAGCCCAGGTTCACAAAGGCGATCGCGGCTAGTAATTAAGGTAACAGATTGCACCCTGGCATCAGCCAAAACGCGCAATAGTTCTACATAGTTGCGGTGAGAAGCAATTAACCCACCATGTCGATCTAATGCAGGTTCGAGATTGTCAATTAACACCCCAATCCGCCGATTGTGGAGTTGGCGCTTGAGTCGCGCCAAAGTTACCCCAAATTCTACCCCAGGTTCTTCGTCAAAATCTTGTTTAAGCCATTCCTCTACAACTCGTTCGGCGGGAGTGATGTTTTGCGTTTCCTTCGCCATCAGCAGTTCCAAAACCAAATCAAACCCCTGATGCAGATATTGCTGCGCCAGAGTGGTTTTGCCTAAACCTCCCTCACCTTGAATGACAATCACTTTCGAGCCTTGATTTACCAAAGTATTCAGGTGAGCGATCGCTTCTGTTCGTCCAATAAAATTGGTATCCTCTAATTTTGGGGTGGGTTGGGGTGTTCTGGAGTAATCGATCAGACTTGATGATATAGCAGTAGTTTTTCTCAGAACTCGCTCTAAAGTAGCGCGACAATTACTTTTGGTAATCTTTTCTCGCAATACCTTAGAAAGCAACTTCCATAACTGAGAACCAGCATCCTTGGCGTGTCCTTCCGTACAACCGTAAGCATGAGCGATATCCAAGTATTTTCTACCCAACCAAACTTGCACAAGAATCACTTTTTGCAAATCGCTCAACCGTTCCCCAGTCTGCGGGGGAATTGTAGCGTCTAACCATGCTAATGCTGCTTCAGCGTCCATTGTGTAACGACAAGGGTAGTTCAGATTTTAGGGACAACTATAAATTACTTTACAGTTATGTTGCTGGAGTTTTCGGATAAGATTCTGTAAACCCGACTTTTTTCCCGACTTTTGCAAACCTTATTCAAAATTCAGCAGCAAGTTCTTGAAAGGATTGCTGTTATTCCAAATTTTCTTGTATTAGCGATGTCTATAACGAGCTTCTCTACAAGATGCTACGCGAACGCTTACGCACAATTGCTTGGGAATTAGCAGCTAAGTCAGTTTCTCCTTTGAAACAGCCGATAAATTTACTTTGTTTGAGTTTAGCTAAGGGATCTGTTTTTTGTTGCTGAAGTTGTTGATAGCGCAGTTCAATCGAAGACTTAATTGCCTCTACTATATCTTGGTCAGCCTCCTGTTGAATATAGGCAAGCTTTTGAGCATATTCTTCATCTAGCTGAATATCAAAATTCTTCATTATCACTAAACTTAGTACAACATTTCATTAATTCGTAGCGAATCCTCTGCGTACCTCTGCGTTTGCCTTTGCGCCCCTTTGCGTTTAAATTTCAACCCTCAATCCTCCATGAATTTAGGCAAAGCTGTACTTAGAACGTTTACCTAAAGTATATCGTCCGCCTCGAATCGTCTAGAATAAAAATCATTAGGTAACATCAGCACCATCATTACTTATGGTGAAATCAGACCCCCGGCAACTGCCTAGCAGTGCTGAACTTCCTTGTTCAGACGATACCCCTGTGGATAACGAAGACCAGAATTTTATTCCTAACCTGCTTCTCTTTTTGCTGCAATATATTTGGGCAAATCGTAATGACTGGTTTTTCAGCGTGGATATGGGCGTTTACCATACTACAGGGGTTAGTCCGCTTGTGCCGATTGTACCAGACGGATTTTTGAGCTTGGGTGTAGAACGCCGCAAGGCAGATAAATCTCGTAAAAGCTATGTTGTTTGGGAAGAAAATAACATAGTGCCTATCTTGGCTTTAGAAATTGTCTCCTTAACTCCGGGTGGAGAATACGACAAAAAATTAGACACTTATGCCAAGTTAGGTGTACTGTATTATATTATTTATAATCCAAAGTATTGGCAACGCGATCGCCATCTCGCCATCAACCTTTTGAAGTTTATCGCTTAGTAGATGGTGGCTATCAACTGCAAATTGGTGAACCCTTTTGGATGCCAGAAATTGGTTTGGGAATTGGTAGAGGGCAATACGTATCTGGTAATATCCAGCGTCAGGTTTTGTATTGGTACGATCAACAAGGAAAGCGCTATCAAACTCCAGAAGAACAGTTGGAATTAGCGCAAAAACAACTTGAGCGTTATCGTCAGCAATTTGGAGATTTACCAAAAGCTTGAGTCAGCACTAAATATTAAATAGTGGCTTTTTACTATATTATTTTCAGAAAATTATCAAATATAGCTAACGAATTAAAGTTAACCCTGCATTATATTTGAGAAAAATTTTATTCATCTTTTCGTCTTGCTTATCTTCTTCATCTGTGATTAAAAACCCTTCTGTATCGAGATAGCATACTCCTGTTTCTAAGTAATCACTAATAGTCAACATCATACTTGTTACGCTCTGATACATAATTGAAGTCTCAAGTTCATCAGCAATATCAATTACTGGTGAGGATAGCTGCTTTTCTTTATTAAGTAAAACTGCACAATGAGAACAGTTAGCTCTAAGAAAAGGAAACAAATATTGATTTTAATATAAAATAGGATAATCTGTACTATGAGGAGCTAAAAATTCCTGAAAAATCTGTACAGCTTCGTCTAATGGTAAAAACTGAAACACAGGATCAACTGTTGATTTCATTTCTTTTATAGTACCGTTTCTATATTGGTAAAGCTCATAGATTTCTTCTGGTACTAACCCTGGTAAATCTTTAGTTTTTTCTTGAATTTCTTCACGAGTTAGTCCAGGTAGAAATGAAGCGGCAAACTCTGGTTGATATTGCTGCAACCATTTCATAATTTTTTTCAACGCTTCGGTTAATGCTGTCATAAGATTTGAAACCTTCATATAAATTATTAGTTGAATAGCTTTAACCTAAACTAACACAGCGTTCAAATCCGACTATTTCCACGACTTTTCCAACCCGATCGCATCAAACTGCCGACTTCAGCCGACTGACAAAACGAAGCGCGATCGCTTAGGCTATTGGGCATAGAGATAAAAATTTAAGTATAAAAATATGCTTAACATCCTCAGCCCAATTGCAGAAGATTTAGCAGGTAAAAGCTATCTCAGTCCTGATTACTTGCAAACACAGCGCCGCATTCGTTCACTCATAGATAGATATATTGCAGTTGAAAAACTACATGAACGTCTGCAAGATTTACCGATACAGTTTGCCAATCCTCAGCCGCGTCCCTGGAAACTCATCGACTGGCAGACGATTAACCGCAATCAAATTATCGGTTTAGACGCAGAAGTATTTTTATCTATATTGATCGGTGCGATGGACACAGAAGCTCCGATTCGCGGTTATACCCAAACAAGTCGGCAGTATTTGGAATTGCATCCTCAAATGGCTCGGTTTGTTGGTGGAACAGTCGGTAAAGATGGCGAATTGCTAGAACTTGGTTTGTGGGAAAAGGAAGAACGTCAGCACACACCTGCATTAATCAAAATCTACACCCAATTAACAGGCGAGAAAATTACCCCAAAACTTCGTACTGTTAGAGGCTATCTTCCTACAGATGACGCTCACGAAGACTTATATCGCCACGGATTACACCGCATTGCCACAGAATACGGTGCAACCTGTCTTTATATTTGGTTGATGGCTCACACCACTGGCGCACTCCAGGATGTTCTAGAGGAACTAGCACAGGATGAAATCAACCACATGACCAAATTCTGGGGGTTTGGAGTCTGGGCTTTTCCTGATACTGGGTTGATGCGAATTGGACGCACGCTAATCAAAACGCGATCGCCAAAGTACCAGCGTAACAACCTCATGCGTACCCTCCGCCGCATGATGGGTACTCTCAACTGGAATGCTTGGTCATTAACCAACAAAACAACTCTCCTCTTCACCTTCACTTACACAATGCATCGCTTGTGGAGTTGGAACAACACCCTCACACCAGAGTACTTACAAAATTTATTTGAAACTAATTAGTCAAAACAAAGGACAAATGACAAATGACAAATACTTCGGCTTCGCTCAGTACAAGTGACAAATCAAAATTACCCAGCGATTTAAACCCCCAAAAAATCCCCCAACATATCGCCGTCATTATGGATGGTAACGGGCGATGGGCAACTAGTCGAGGATTACCGCGCATTGCTGGACATCGCCAAGGAGCAAAAACGCTCAAAGAACTATTGCGTTGCTGCAAAGATTGGGGAGTCAAAGCTTTGACAGCCTATGCTTTCTCAACAGAAAATTGGCAGCGTCCCGTTGAAGAAGTAGATTTTCTAATGCATTTGTTTGAGCGATTACTACACCGCGAGTTGGCTCAGATGCATCAAGAAGGAGTACGAATCTCGTTTATTGGAGATTTATCGGCTTTACCCAAGTCTCTACAGACCGAAATGGAACGTTCAATGGCAGAGACGTTGAACAATCAAGCAATCCACTTTACTGTTGCAGTCAACTATGGTAGCCGCAACGAAATTACCAGAGTTTGCCGTCAAGTAGCTCAACTCGTAGAACAGGGCGAACTCAGTGCCCAAGAAGTGAATGAAAGTCTTGTAGAACAGCATCTCTACACAGCAGATACTCCAGAACCCGATTTGCTGATTCGTACTAGTGGTGAGATGCGATTGAGTAATTTTCTCTTGTGGCAAATGGCTTATACAGAAATGTATTTCACCGATATTCTTTGGCCAGATTTTAATCGAGAAGCATTTCATCAGGCTTTGTTGAGCTACCAAAATCGCGATCGCCGTTTTGGTCAAGTTAAAGCTTCATTATCAGCTTAGTGTACCAAACACCAGACATCACGTGAAAAAGGCAGCAGGCAGAGGGCAATATCCCTTCTGCCTTTCTTGATAAAGTAAAAGCACCCATATTACCAGGATGGTATATGAGCGCTCACAAATAAAACATTATCGAGGATAATCTATCTGCTATGACAGACCGAAGTAACTATAAGAATAGCAGGCACTGGGTAAATAAACTGCAAGGGTAGTTACAAATGTTTTGTTAAAAATATTACTTACCGTCAATAAGATGCTTGATTTAGGCAAAATCCAATCGATTGCGGAATCCTATTCTCCCCAAGAACTCTTCGCTGGCCTGGTTTGGCAGCGTCGGTTCAATGAGTTTGATGGCGAAGAAGTGATTACTGACCTTTCCAACCACACAAATTTATGGGCAAGCTTTCTGTTCACAAAACCAATCTTTGCACCAGATGAAAACGGTTTAAGCTTTGGTGGTATGGTCGATACCCTTCTTGCAATGGCAAACTATCGTCCCATGCCTGAAACCAGCATCATCCATTTCATTGCCTATCCTGCCGATACACTGTACATTCTGACAGAGAACCAAGACACAAAAGTATCTGAGCTTTTGGACTTGGGGAAAAAATGGCGGGCTGACTCAGTAGAGGTAAGTGATGGCACGAATGAAGACTACGGTTTGCGCCTGAAGCGCCGACTGAGAACTAGATTGGAAGGGGCGCTATCAGGTGAAGATGTTCGCCGATATTCTGATGCAGTGATTGTTTGTTTTTGGTGGGATTGAATACTTGAAATATCTCAATCAGAGAAATTGTAGACTACAGCTGTTTTCCTCCCAATCTTAGCCTGCACCTAGATTGAGCAGCGATCGCAGCCTCTTAATTTTTTTGAGTAAATTATTCTCTGGTAGGTATTGAGCCGATGATTTCAGATCAATACCTATATTCATTATCACAAAATGAGACTTATGTAATTACTGTTTTGTCAATATAGCAATTAGATTTTTCTTTAAAAATAGAAAATTTAGAAGGCTTGTAAATTAGGCATCCTACGGAACGTACTGTTCACAAACCATTTGGTATTTACTATAGTAACTATAGAAACTATCAATATATTTTATTGTTAATTCTTTCCAAAAATAGTATTTACTATAATTTAATACTTGCGATATAAGCTGATTTCCTGGTAAGCAAATTCAGAAAAAATCCTGAAATGCAAAGTTTAAAGTTAACAAGATTCTTTTGCTAAATATACTTTAAATTTATTTATCAATCCATTTGGAAATCGCAATCAATTTTTTCACGATTTTATTGGTGTTGGGAGTTATCATGGCAAAATATCTACTAGCTTCTGCTAGTGGGATGGGATTTTTATGTTTAATTGCCGGGTTATCACCTGTGCAAGCCCTTCCTAGTCTAGAAATTACAAATAAAAACGTAGCTGTTAATCAAGATGATGGCAGCTATCAAAAAAATGATTCTCATCAAAGCAATTTAACAAATAATATATCCAGTAAATTGTTGATAGCTAATGAGAATCAAAAAAACTTATCCTCAGTCAATCAACAGCGAAAAAATCAAGATTTAGAAGTAGATTCTACTGTTAACTTGTGGCAGCCAATCATACCACAACCTGCAAGTTCATCTCCAACCTCATACAAACTTGCACAAGTAACATCTGTATCCCAATTGTCTGATGTACAGCCGACTGATTGGGCTTTTCAGGCACTCCAATCTTTAGTCGAGCGCTATGGTTGTATCGCAGGTTATCCCAATCAAACCTATCGCGGTAATCGGGCGATGACTCGCTATGAATTTGCTGCTGGCTTAAATGCTTGTTTAGAGCGTATCAACGAACTGATTGCGACTGCAACTGGTGATTTGGTCAAGAAAGAAGATTTAGCCACGTTGCAGAAACTACAAGAACAATTTGCGGCGGAATTGGCAACATTGCGGGGTCGAGTAGATGCTGTAGAAGCTCGCACAGCAGAACTAGAAGCAAATCAGTTTTCTACTACGACTAAACTCAATGGTGAGGTAATTATTGCTGGTGTTGGTGCTAGCGGCGGCGCTCCTAATGACAGTGACCCGAACATCATCCTAGTTAATAGAGTGCGGTTAAATCTCACCACTAGCTTTACTGGTAAAGATTCATTAATTACTGGATTGCAAGCTTATAACTTTTTGGGTGGAGCTAATGGAGAGGGTAGCCTGCAAGAAAGTTTAGGATTAGCTGCGCCGCTTTTAAGTGCAAGTAGCGCACGTACCAGTTTTGAGCCGCAATTTCCGGGAATAAATGTCAATACTTTGTCGGGTGTTAGCGCAAACAGCGTTCAGGTTTACAAATTGCTGTATATCTTTCCCGTCGCTAATAAATTAACCTTGTTTGGGGGAACTGCGGCGGAGACATCAGATGCTTTCCCAGCAATTACGCCTTTTTATGGTGAAGGACAAGAGTCAATTTCTCGTTTTGCTGGCTTGAATCCTGTGGTACGGATTTCTGGTGGGACTTCGGGTACTGGTTTAGCATCGGCGGCGGGATTTATTTTTAACATTTCGCCAAATTTGGATTTAAGAGCTTTATACGGCAATCCAAATGCCAATTTAACCCAAAAATCTGCCGCTGAGGCAGTACCAGGAGTTTCTACTACACCTTTGGGAGCAGGTTTATTTAGTGGTAGTAGTGTTATTGCCACACAGTTAACCTTCAAGCCAAGTTCCGCTCTGGATATTGGTTTAAACTATGCCCACAGTTATCACGAAATCAATATTTTGGGTACAGGATTAGTTAGTAGTGATATCGGTGCTTTAGCAGGGGTTGCAGCAGGGACACCGGTCACACTCAACTCTGTTGGCGGTACGCTAACATGGCGATTGTCTCCCAATATAGCCTTATCTGGTTACGGTGCAGCACTATTTGTTGATGCTGCTTCAAACAGCGTGAATGCTTCCACCACATTTACTAGTTGGATGGCGGGAGTTCACTTCCGAGATTTATTCAAGTCAGGGAACACCGCCGGGATTCTTTTTGGTCAGCCGCTTTTCCGTAGTGATGCTGGTGGTTCTGCTCAACTTACCCCCACAGGCGAGAATCGGGCGACTCCTTACCATTTGGAAGCCTATTACCGCCTTCAAGTTAGCGATAATATCAGCATTACCCCTGGTGCGTTCGTTCTTTTTAACCCAGAAGGTAACAGCAACAATGAGACTACGACTGTAGGTGTACTTCGGACTACTTTTACGTTTTAAGAGATTGGAAGTATAGTCAAAATCCTCCAAGAAATTGGGGGATTTTGAGATTGGGTAACAAAGTTCACAGTGATAAAAATATTACCCTATCTGACTAGTATCGTGACAAAAAAATCTTTATTTGATGCTGAACCCCACCAAGGTTTGTAGAATCTAAACCCTAAAAATAAAGTAAGTAACCCTAGCCCATCGTAGGCATCACCCTAGAGATAACCTAATTGTTTCTTCTACCTGAGTTAGCAGTTTGATTAGAAATTTGGTGCTTTTTTATGACCCGCTCAATCTGGCAAGTCACCGCATCTATTCTATGTTTAACTTTATCAAAGTCAATATTCACCCAAATATAGGCTTTATCAGGTTTTTGCTGCTTATAGTTCATATATTGCTTTACTTGTCAAGATGTTTTGTTATATCTATACAATATCTACATCTCAACTTCTAAACTACTTTCTCTAGACATATAAGTAGATATGCTTAATATTTACTTAAGATTTTACTCGGTGATTCGTAGGGCTATAGCTAGCTGTGCACCCGCACTAAAAAAGACGCGATATTCCGCGCCTCTGGCAGCTAAAATCCAAATTTTAAGTGTTAGCTTAAACCTTTGTTTGTAGATATTGTACTAACTGCGGTGCTTGCATCACTCCCTCTATCCGATCCACAGGCTGACCCTGCTTAAATAGTACTAAGGTTGGTAGAGCGGCAATGTTATACTGAGTAGCCAAATCTGTGTATTTCTCTGTGTCGATTTTAACAATTCGCAGGCGATCCTTAAGTTGAGCATTGACTTGCTCTAAAATTGGCACCATCATTTGGCATGGGCCACACCAGTCAGCGTAAAAATCTACTAATACAGGTACATCAGAAGCAGACAGCATCTCTTCAAAGCTGTTAAATTGCTTTTTAGTTGCCATGTGATACACACCGATTTTCAATTGTTTGTTTCAATAGTAATTCTTAGAAAAAAAAAGCGGTATAGGTTCATGGGTTTTTGTTGGAAAAGGATTAAATTAGTCAATATAGAATGATTTGCCAACAAAAAATCTTAAATAATCATAATAAAATCCGTATATTATTCTTGTTTGTGTATATGGATTAAATATGTATTTAAACTTATCCTGACCAAACAAATAACTATAGATATTTAATTATCCAGACAATATTCAGATGTTCCCGAAATCACCATAAGATAATTAGCGCGGTATTTCTAAGATTGAGGAACATTAAATGACACTATTACAAGATAAAGTCGCAATTGTCACAGGTGCATCAAGAGGAATTGGCCGAGCGATCGCAATTGAATTAGCCACACAGGGAGCGATCGCAGTTATTAATTATGCCAGTTCTAGTGCAGCTGCTGAGGCAGTTGTTGCAGAAATTACCGAAGCAGGAGGTCAGGCGATCGCTATCCAGGCTGACGTTTCTAAAGGCGATCAAGTAGACGCATTAGTTAACGCCGTCACGGAAAAGTTCAGCCGTGTGGATATTTTGGTCAACAACGCCGGAATTACCCGCGACACACTGCTTTTGCGTTTGAAGCCAGAAGATTGGCAAGCTGTGATAGACCTGAATCTAACTGGTGTTTTCTTATGTACACGGGCCGTCAGTAAAATCATGCTGAAACAGCGATCGGGGCGGATTATCAACATTACCTCTGTTGCTGGGCAAATGGGCAACCCAGGCCAGTCAAACTATAGTGCCGCCAAAGCAGGTGTCATCGGCTTCACCAAAAGCGTTGCCAAAGAACTCGCTACTCGCGGTATCACCGTTAACGCTGTCGCCCCTGGATTCATCACAACTGACATGACCAGCGATCTCAACAACCCCGAAGATATTCTCAAATACATCCCACTCGGTCGTTTTGGTCAGCCTGAAGAAGTCGCTGGGATGGTGCGCTTCCTCGCTGCCGATCCCGCCGCCGCCTATGTTACCGGACAAGTTTTTAATGTCGATGGTGGTATGGTCATGGCATAAATAAATAGTGCTGAGTTAGAAGTAGAGACGCGATTAGTCGCGTCTCTACAACAATTTTCGTAGGGTGCGTTACGCATAAACGGTATCATAAAGATACCAAAATAAATTTTTAGTACTGATAAATACAAAAAAAATAAATTTTGTACTTAAGAAAAGGCACTTTTTGATAACTAGCAACTTGGGTTACTAGTGCCATCTCATCACATATACCTTCTACTATGCCGCACTGGTCAATATCCTCTACCCTGATATTTAATGGTATAGCTGTCATCCTTACAAAATCAAGCATTTACGTCATTTTAAAAAATACAGCATTTATGATCGCACCTGCCGAAGTGGGCTAAAATGCTGTCAGAGTAAAAAAACTGTAAACGTATATTTCTATTTTTTCAAAAATCAATAATCATTCCTAAACGCTGGGATCAATGCTGAGTAAGAAGAAAGTAAACATTTGGCTAAACAGTTTATATTTTCTTATGCTTAACTACTATAATAAATTTACTAATATTGCTAATATCAATCTGGAATCCTGTTCTATACACTTGTAGTTTTGTATAGATACTACTTATAACACTAGCGGTTATCGACCTGAAGAAACAGCTCTATGCAGCTTCCGCTTTGCGTGGGCTGAAGATGAGTCAAGTTGTAGTGAAGTTAATCAAGTAGTGGCTGAAAACCGATATGATACGTTTATTTAGTGAATTGCAAACAAAGAAAACTGTGTTAATTAGAACCGACTGGTTAGGATACTAACTCAACATAGGGAAATTAAACGGGCAGGTTTTAATGGATGAGGTTTCTCACAAACTGCTAGTGATTTTTCAAAACGTCAATGAGTGGCTGAGGTTTGCGGAAGCAAAGAACGCTGTTTTGCTTGCTTTTGCTGGTGCTGGTATTACTGCAACTATAACCCTTTTAGCGACAGCACAGAATCTCCCAAAATCCTTGCGTTTTGGACTTTTGTCAACAACGTCTTTACTGTGCATTTGTGCTTTACTTTGTTCGCTCTCTTTTCTTCCCAAAACAAATTTAGAGCGTCTCTTATGGTTGCAGATTAAACCAATTATAAATTCAACTATTCAGTCAAAAGATACAGATAATTTCTACTACTTTGGGCATTTGTATAAATATCGCCCAACTCAACTGCTAGATATGTTAAACACCCACTATTTTGAAGAAAAGCTCAATATACCATACAAAAAAGAATATGAGGATATTGCTAGTCAAATTACAGTTAATGCCAAGATTACACTCCTTAAATTAAAGGTTTTTACGTATGCAATATATATCTTAATTGCCTCTATCATAGTGATTCCATGCTCAATTATAATAAGCCTATTGATTTATCAAAATTTGTAACAAAATTGTTCTGCAAAAACAAGTTATGGACAGAAGCTATCTATAAAATGGAGCAATGAGAAAAACTGTAGTTGAACTCGATTTAGTCGGATATAGCAGTATTGTTAAGATGCTAGAAGAAAATTTAGATGTAAAGACTGTCACACATCTCAATCAGCAGATTCAAGGGTTTGTTAACACTGGGTTAATGGCAGTGAGTGAGATGCGTGAGAGAGTTGTCATAGCTAGTAATGGAGACAATGCTGTTATCATTTTTGACGATGCCACTTATGCCTATAATTTTGCAAAAGCTGTTCATGAATACACGCAATTGCATAACGCCAGTAAAACTGAACCATCAGCAAAAAGATGGTTTCGTATTGGCGCTGCAACTGGTGAACTTGCTCAAGAAGATAATGGTAAGCTTACAGGCTACGTTATTGTTAGGGCTTATCGACTAGAAGCAAATGCAAATCCTGGAGAGTTTATTGTTGACTTAGACACTTATAATGCTCTCCCTGATGAGCTAAAGCAAAGATTTGACTCTGAAGAAACTGTATTAGGGAAGCATGATGAAGAGTTCAAAGCTCGGCGTTACAAAATGATTTTTAACGCCAATCTAACTACAAATGAGCCAATAGAGATAGAAGTCCTTGATTTATTTGGTAAACTAAAGCCATATGTTTTAGAAACTATTGCTGAGAGTGCTAGAAACCTTTTTAAGGCTGATCTAACTACACTCCATTTTTTATTGAATCTGCAACAAGGACAAGGAAAATATATATATGAAATTTTTTCGGGGAATCCTGGTCCCACACCAGTAGATGAATTCTCTCCTCGCCAGAATGGATTGGGATGGGAAGCTATTATTGAAGGAAAAATCAAAGTAATATCTTCTTCTCAAGAAGATGGAACTTTAAATCCTAATTTTAGTAATAAAGCCAGGAGAAGAGGATCTAGAGCTTACGCAGCTATTCCACTATTAATTAATAGCGAGGATCAAGTTATACTACGTAGTATATCCAATATTAATGAAAAAGATAATGCTCAAACAAACGAACAAATAAACGCTATTTTAGTAGGAGTATTATACATCCATTATTGGGAAAAGTCCCCATTTCATAATATAAAGATAGAACAACTACAACTAGGAGAGTATTTTGCTGATAAAGCTGTTGTTGCTATAAGAAATGCTATAAAATATCAAAAATTGCGTGAAAAAACTCGTCAGCTATCAGCGTTGCAATCTATTACACAATCTTTTAATGAGATAGGTAGTAAATTGATAAGTTATATTGCCTGGAATACATTGAATGCTTTGGCAGCAGATGTTGTTGTTATTTATGAATATATTCAAGCAGAAAAAAAGCTTCAATTTCCACCAATTTTTGCAGGGAAGTTTCTGGAAAATAAAAATAGGGATACAGAAACTATTGATGATAATGCAGTACCCTGGTCACTAATCAAAGGTGGAAAAGACATTTATGCTTCTAAAATTTCAGATCAACCTATTCTAGAAAACTCATCATTTGTTAATCGAGAAAAAATTAAATCTGCGGCTGGTATATTATTGAAAGCAAATAATGATCTGGTCGGAGTCATGTTTATTGACTACCGACGAATTCACAACTTTGTGGATGAAGAAAAGGAAATTATTAACTCTTTAGCATCTTCAGCTGCTACTGCCATTCAAAATCTACGATGGTCACAAACACGAGATAGTATTGAGCTAGGAATCATAACAAATCAGGAGCAAATAAAATTAATTGTACAAAAAGCTGTAGAAATCACAGGAGCCGATGTAGGAGAAATTACTATTTTTGATAAGAGTAATAAAAAAATTATTACACAAGAGAATTATGTTACTGAAAAGCAATTTGAAGTTTCTTATAGACACGGAAAGATAACTGAGAATGATGCTGCTTGGGTAAAAGTGTATGAAGAACCACGATGTATTGGTGATGTGGATGATGTTGGAACTAAACTAAACTATAAAGCATATTTTGATAATATTAATTCAGAACTAGGTGTATCTGTTTGGGATCAAAATAAAAGTCAACGCGGTCTATTAATTGTTGCAAGTCATCAAAAAGAAAAGTTTAATGAATCAGACAAGCGAAAACTGGAGAATATTTCTAGTTTAGCATATATTGCTGTTCACTATGCAGAAAAAGACAAAACTATTAGGGAGCAGACAATAGCTACTGTTGGTAATTTATGTAGGAAGTTATTAAGTCGGATTAATATTAATAATGATGTCAAGACAACAAAAGTAGTTTTAAGTGTATTCAAAGAACTTATTAGTCAGTTAGATGAAAATAATGAAATTAGTCAGTTAAATGAAAATAATGTAGGAAAAAATCTTTTAACTAGTTTAGAACATATTTTATTATCAAACGAGCCTGCTGTAAAAAAAATTATTAATGATTTGAATGAATCTAATGTAGAAGATAGTAAACAAAGAGGTGATAATTCCTTAGAACTAATGAACGAAGAAGTTGATCAAACTTTGGTTATGTTATCAAAATTATCTCAATTATCTGATTAAGTAGTCAAGCAAGAACAGACTCTAGAGATGATTATGCGTCTGCTGCGAAGCTTTGCCAATTTGAGTCAGCAATTGCAAGACAGCATCAGTTAGCTATCTATCGAACAGCTTGAAAATTTAGCCGAAGCACTGTTAGATTTTTCCACACAAGGAGATTTAGTTACTTGGTTGCAAGACAATTTAACTCAAGCTTGAATTTTTAGTGGACTGGTCAAAGTAGAATTTTGCATCACCGAACAGCCTGTTGTAGACATCGCTTCCATACAGAGAAGAAGCCTAGTAGGGCTAGCACTGCAATGCTCACCCTACAAGCAACTAAGGCTGTTGGCGTATCCTTTGCCAGACTGTAAAGCCCAAAAGCAGGATAATGCTAGTGGCAGTAGTCAGCATCACAGCCAAACTCATACCTTGTATTCTCATCGCCAGCAAGTTGAAAACTAAGGTAACTGACCAAAGCGTAAACGCAGCATGGCGCTGGGAGAGTCCCCAAGCAAGTAAGCGGTGGTGCAGATGGTCTTTACCAGGAGTACTCAGAGGGTTATTTCCTGCTAGTAGACGCCGCACAAATACTTGAGTAGTGTCTAGTACCGGTAACAACAGAAATAAAACCGTAGGAATTAGCGCATAAACTGTGTTTTGTTGCAGTTTCCCTAAAATACTAGTTGCTGCCAACACATAACCAAAAAAGTATGCTCCAGCATCACCCATAATAATTCGTGATGGATGGAAATTATGGCGCAAAAATCCTAGTGCAGCACCTCCCAAAGCTGCAAGTACCAAGATTGCCGCTGCACGATTGTTAAATTGAGCAGCAACGCCCAACAAACTCATGGCGGTAATAAAGCTAATTCCTCCTGCCAAGCCATCCATACCATCCATCAAGTTGATGGCGTTGGTAATCCCTACTACCCATAGTACTGTTAGCAATATGGACAGAAGCGAGTCGATGGGCGTGCCAAACAGGACTTTGACGCTGATGCCATTAGCTACCAGTAACAGTGCCGTGACAATTTGCGCCCACAATCGAACAGATGGCGGTAAGCCAAATTGATCGTCAATAAAGCCTACAAGGACTAATATCGAACCCCCCAACAGAATAGTGAGCACCTGAGCCAATACGTTTTGGAGTTCGATCGGTCGTAAAAGGCTAGCTAATACCAGCGCGGCAATGACACCCGCGTAGATAGCCAGCCCCCCGGCATTGGGTAAAGGTTCTCGGTTGAGTCGCCGTGCGTTGGGTTGGTCAGCCCAACCTACCCGCAAGGCGAATTTGCGTACTATCGGAATTAAACGCCAAGTTACAACCCAAGCCAAGAGGAACGTAAATACTACTGCCAACCAGCCGGTGCCGCTAGGGTCGGCAATACCAAGGGACTTAAGGGAGTTGTCTAGATTCATCTCCCAATTCAAGCATTACTGCCAGTATCTAATATGAGCATCACCTGTATATTAATCAATTTTTTTATTTCCATTTGTAACTTGAGCAGATTGAGAGATTAGCACTCTGGCGCTGTGAGTGCTAAATTGTCTAATGGAAGCGCTGGAGAAATGAAACATGGCGAAAATTATTGCATTTGACGAGGAATCTCGGAGAGCTCTAGAAAGGGGTGTTAACGCCCTTGCCGATGCTGTAAAAATCACCTTGGGGCCTAAAGGTCGCAATGTCCTTTTAGAGAAAAAATTTGGCGCACCTCAAATTGTCAACGATGGTATCACTGTTGCCAAGGAAATTGAATTAGAAGATCCTTTGGAAAATACTGGTGCAAGACTCATCCAGGAAGTGGCCTCAAAAACTAAAGATGTCGCTGGGGATGGGACAACCACCGCCACAGTTTTAGCACAAGCTTTGATCCGGGAAGGTTTGAAAAACGTCGCGGCGGGTAGTAACCCTGTTAGCTTGAAGCGCGGGATCGACAAAACTATTGAGGCACTGGTAGAAGAAATTGCCAAAATAGCCAAGCCTGTAGAAGGAAGTGCGATCGCTCAAGTTGCCACTGTTTCTGCTGGTAACGATGAAGAAGTTGGCCAAATGTTAGCTCAAGCAATGGAAAAAGTCACCAAAGATGGTGTAATTACCGTTGAAGAATCTAAATCCCTGACAACTGAACTAGAAGTAGTTGAGGGGATGCAGATTGACAGGGGTTATATTTCTCCCTACTTCGTCACCAACAACGAACGGCAAATCGTCGAATTTGAAAACGCTCGGATCTTGGTGACAGATAAAAAAATCAGCAGCATCCAAGATTTAGTGCCAATTTTGGAAAAAGTTGCCCGCTCAGGTCAGCCTTTGCTAATTATTGCTGAAGATGTTGAAGGTGATGCTTTGGCAACTTTGGTGGTGAATAAAGCGCGCGGTGTACTAGCCGTGGCTGGGATTAAAGCACCTGGCTTTGGCGATCGCCGCAAAGCTTTGTTAGAAGATATTGCGATTCTCACCGATGGACAGTTGATTTCGGAAGAAATCGGCTTAAGCTTGGATACCGCTGCTCTAGAAGCGCTGGGAACTGCCCGCAAAATCACTATTGACAAAGAAAGCACCACAATAGTTGCTGGCAGTGTCACCAAGCCAGAAGTACAAAAGCGGATTGGTCAAATTCGCAGACAGTTGGAAGAAACTGATTCTGACTATGATCGAGAAAAACTCCAAGAACGCATCGCCAAGCTCGCTGGCGGCGTGGCAGTGATTAAAGTGGGTGCGGCAACCGAAACCGAACTCAAAGACCGTAAACTGCGGATTGAAGACGCGCTCAACGCTACTAAGGCTGCTGTGGAAGAAGGTATTGTTCCTGGTGGT
Organism: Nostoc sp. DedQUE12b; assembly: GCF_034530835.1. Classification (NCBI taxonomy): domain Bacteria; kingdom Bacillati; phylum Cyanobacteriota; class Cyanophyceae; order Nostocales; family Nostocaceae; genus Nostoc; species Nostoc sp. DedQUE12b. Next base: position 43,759 of record NZ_JAVRCI010000055.1, read on the forward strand.
GGAACAACCTTAATTCACTTAGCTAAGGCGGTAGAAGCGATTAAAAAGACCCTAGAAAATGACGAAGAAAGAATTGGGGCTGATATTGTCGAACGAGCGCTAGAAGCCCCCTTGCGCCAAATAGCAGACAACGCTGGTGCTGAAGGTTCTGTAATCGTCTCTAGAGTCCGCGAGAGCGACATCAACATTGGCTATAACGCTGCTACTGGCGAATTTGAAGACTTGATTGCTGCTGGTATTATCGACCCTGCCAAAGTCGTGCGTTCAGCTTTGCAAAATGCTGGTTCCATTGCTGGTTTGGTCTTAACCACCGAAGCGATCGTTGTTGAAAAGCCAGAGAAGAAATCCGCTGCTCCTGCCCCTGACATGGGCGGCATGGGCGGCATGGGCGGCATGGGTGGCATGGGCGGCATGGGTATGTTCTAACTTCTGCTCACCCAGATAAATATTTTTTTAGCAGTTTGTCTTGCCAAGGCAAACTGTTTTTTTTGTAGCATTGCTGATTCAAAGGCAATATGCTATACCAATTCGTAATTTGTAATGACGCTCTCTACGAGACGCTAAAAGCGGACGCAGACTCGCTACCGCTACGCTAACGTAATTGAGATTCGTCAGATTAAATCTGGCTGATGACCAAATTAGCAACCTAAATAATTGCTTAATTTAGAAATTACCGTCTTTATATTAATTTTTGTAAAAGAACGTGTAAGTTATTTTTATGTCCTTTGTTATTTACTAACGACAAATGACAAATGACTAATCACTATTAGGTAATATTGCATGGCACGAAAACTGCATCGCCTTCCCAAAATACTAAACAAGCCACATGATGATGAGTTCTATCACCAACCAGGGACTATACCTGGAACCATTTTTATTGATGCAGATGCACCACCACCGATAATTTTTTTGATTGACTATAACCAAACCAATTTCATCCGTGAGCAAATAGCAACTCCAGAGGAGTGTGCCCCATATCTTGATAGCGAATCCATTTCTTGGGTAGATGTACAAGGTTTAGGTAGTCAAGACATATTACAACGATTGGGTAATGTTTTTAAGTTACATCCTCTAGTTTTAGAAGATGTAGTCAATGTACCAGAGCGTCCCAAAACAGAAGATTATGAAGATCAATTGCTTTTTATTGCCCGGATGGTAGTACCAAAAGAAAGAACATGTGGTTTTTATAGCGAGCAAGTGAGTTTGATATTAGGAAAAAATTATTTACTGACCGTACAAGAGGAACCAGAACATGATTGCTTTGAAGCGGTGCGATCGCGAATTGAAAAAAACAAAGGTATCATCCGTAAACAGGGAGCGGATTATTTAGCTTATGCTCTGTTAGATGCAATTATTGATGGCTTTTTCCCAGTACTGGAGCTTTATGGTGAGCGAATCGAAGAGTTGGAGGAGGAAGTAATAGTTAAACCTACCCCACAAACACTACAAAGTATTTATCAAATTAGGCGAGAATTACTGCAACTACGTCGTGCTATCTGGCCCCAGCGCGATGCAATTAATTCCTTGATTCGAGATAGCAGTGATTTGATTGGTGAAGAAGTGCGAATCTACCTGCGAGATTGTTATGACCATACAGTACAAGTGATGGATATGGTGGAAACTTACCGAGAACTAGCATCTGGATTAATGGATGTGTACCTTTCGGCAGTGAGTAATAAAATGAATGAAATCATGAAGGTACTAACGGTAGTTTCAACAATTTTTATTCCCCTGACTTTTGTAGCCGGAATATATGGTATGAATTTCAATACTGAAAAATCGCCATATAATATGCCTGAGTTGAACTGGTATTGGGGCTATCCACTTTGCTGGGCAGTGATGTTAGCGATCGCATTTAGTTTGCTATTCTTTTTTTGGCGAAGAGGCTGGCTGCAAAATTCTATAGTAATCAAAGAAAATTAAAAATTGCAGATGAGCAATGAGACGAATATATATTCATTACCACTGGGAGTTAAGATTCTGAGTTATGAGGAGTAGCGACCAGAATTTAGTAGTTTTGACGATTTATATTATCGGTGTTTCTTATGTTTTCAACCGCATGATTGAATCCATCGATGACCAAGTTAAATTTGAGTTTAAAAAAGGAATCGTTGACGAGCAACTCAAAGAACAAAATCTCGATGATAAAATTGGAATTTCCTTTAAACTCAAATCCTCATACCCAATTGACGATTTGAAAGATTTAGGAATTAGCATTGAAAATAAATCCGATCAGGTTGCTATATACGTTGACTGGGACAACAGTTCTTTAGTAGTTGAACATAGCAAGCAATCGCGCCGCGTGATTCGGAAATCACCAGACTTAACCCGCGACTTAGCAGTACCCCAAAGTCCGAGCCTGATTGCTCCCAAGAAAACACTTTCTGAAACAGTGACAGCAGAAGACGTTTTCGAGCGCGATCAAGTAGCTGGAACCTATTCAGCAAAAAAACCACTAATTGATATCAATGGACTAAAAAAAGGGCAAAAAAAGTTGTACAACGACTTTATTAACAGAAGAAAAGAGCTGGACTTTTCCCTGCAATTGGTGCTTAGGATATCTGAGGTGCGTTTAGGTCTAGCTCCAGGCCGTGATTTTCCTCCCATTAGCATTATCAATTGTCCTTTCACAGTTAGGAAACTACCTTGGACTTACGCTCTACCTTGGAATAAAAAAAAGTAATGCCATGTTAACATACTACGCCAACCAAAGATTACACTGGAGCTAAGGAGAGAGTAGGCGCAGGCAGTTGCAGATCAGTCATAGTTACTGGTTTGAGGAAAGTCCGGACTCTCGAAAGACCAAACTTGCTGGATAACGTCCAGTGCGAGCGATCGTGAGGATAGTGCCACAGAAAGATACCGCC
>NZ_JAVRCI010000056.1:0-46163 GCF_034530835.1 Nostoc sp. DedQUE12b
GCTAGATCAACAACTGCGGCAGCTAGATCAACAACTGCGGCAGCTAGATCAACAATTGCGGGAGCCGTTTCAACAAGTGCGGGAGCTAGATCAGTCGTCATCTTCACAACTACAGCTTTTACAACTAGCAGAAATCGTCCTTCTTGCCCCCTGCCCCCAAACCCATAACTTTGTACTTCATGCAAAACAAAACTGCTGTATGTTATGAGTAATCAGCAAGAACCGGAAAATTTAGCCTTTGACAATGAGGGTTCATTACAAACTTTAGTCAGAGCAATTACCTTTTCGCAGGGGCAATTTTCGCTGATTATATTGCGCTGTAATTATGTTGCTTTACGTCAGCGCATGGTAGAACGGCTGCACCAAGTCTCTCCTGTGGAAATATGCGAAATTACCTTACCTGCATCAGTCAAAACTCTTTACACAAATATACGCGAACAACTGGGAGATGAACAGCCACCTGCATTGATGATTTTTGGTTTGGAGTCGGTTAAAGATATTGATACAGTTCTGACTTCAGCTAACCAAGTACGGGAGGAGTTTAGAAAGAACTTCCCGTTTCCGATATTGTTGTGGGTTAATGATTCAGTTCTGCAAAAATTTATTCGATTAGCTACTGATTTAGAAAATTGGGCAACTATCATCGAGTTTGAAAACCCTACTGATGAGTTAGTCAACTTCCTTCAGCAAAAAACTGATGAAATCTTTGCTGGTAATATCACGCCCAATCCCCAAATGTGCCGGGAACTAGAAACCGCCCGTCAAGATTTGCAAAATCGAGGAGAAGTATTAGAAGCAGCACTTCAAGCAAGTTTAGAGTTTTTGCTTGGTTTAAATGATTATCTACATGACCAGATAGATTCTGCTCTATCACATTATCAACAAAGCTTGGGGTTCTGGCGACAAAGTAATTATTTAGAGCGAAAAGGTATATTACTCGTTAATATTGCTTCAGCTTATAACCGCCAATCTGAAAAAATTCCAACAGAAAATCAACGCTATTGGCAAGAGTCGAGAAATTATTTTCAGCAAGCTATTGAGATTTTTGAACAAGCACAACGTTCAGATTTAGTTGCCAAACATATTACTAAACTGGGTGAAGTGCTGCGAGATTTGCAAGCATGGCCAGAGTTGCAAATCCTTGTAGAAAAATCTCTGCCGCTACATCAAAATTATGGCACACCGTTGCAATTGGCTAAAGATTATGGTTTTTTGGCAGAAGTAGCCTTAGAACAGTCACGCTGGGATGAAGCTAATCAATTCGCAGGGCAAGCATTAGAAATATTGGCTGAGATACCTAATTTACAATCAAATGAATTTGGTTTGTATTGGTTTATTTTAGCCAAATCACAACAGGGTTTAGGTCAAGTTCAAGCAGCAATTACTAATTTAGAAGCTGCGAAAATTGAAAGTCATCATCAGTATAACCCACAATTATATATATCTATATTAGAAAGATTATGCTTACTCTACTTTAAGCAAGGTGAATATCTCAAAGCTTTTCATATTAAGCAAGAACAATTACAAATTGAACAACAGTATGGTTTCCGCGCTTTTGTTGGTGCATCTTATCTCAACCCGCAGCGACAGGCAATTAATTCTGCACAGTTCCAAGCTGAAAATCCTGAAACAATTGCTGAAGAGATTGCTACTTCTGGTCGGGGACAAGATGTTAAACGGTTGCGAGAAAGAATTGGTGGGACTGAGCATAAATTAACTGTAATTCATGGTCAGTCAGGAGTGGGTAAAAGTTCAATTTTACAGGGTGGATTAATCCCTGCGTTGCAACAGCAAGCAATTGGTGAGCGAGATGCTTTACCTATTTTGTTACGAGTTTATACAGATTGGGTGGGAATGTTGGGGCAGTGTTTAGCTAAGGCTTTTGAGGAAATCAGAGGTAATAAATTATTTGCTAATCTTGATTCTTCAGCAGCTATTTTAGAACAATTACGGAGAAATGCTGACCGAAATTTGTTGACGGTTTTAATATTTGACCAGTTTGAGGAGTTTTTCTTTGTTTATCCAGACCAAGTCCAACGACGAGCATTTTATGAGTTTTTGCGAGTTTGTCTAGATATTCCTTTTGTCAAGATAATTCTGTCTTTGCGAGAAGATTATTTACATTATTTATTAGAATTAGACCGTCTGTTTAATTTAACTGCAATTAATAATAATATTCTCGATAAAAATATTCGCTATTATTTGGGTAACTTTTCGCCAGCCGATGCGAAGGCTGTTGTGCAGAGTTTAACAGAACGCTCTCAATTTTATCTCGAACCTGCACTGATTGATGAATTAGTGCTGGATTTAGCAGGTGAGTTGGGGGAAGTACGCCCAATTGAGTTGCAAATTGTGGGGACGCAATTGCAAACTGAGAAAATTACAACTTTAGAAAAGTATCGTCAGTTTGGCACTAAAGAAAAACTGGTTGAGCGATTTTTAGAAGAAGTTATTCAAGATTGTGGCGCGGAGAATGAACAGGTTGCACGACTGGTTTTATATTTACTCACAGATGAAAATGGTACTCGTCCCCTGAAGACTCGTGCTGAGTTAGCCGCAGATTTGGTCGCAGAAGTTGAAAAATTAGATTTGGTGTTAGAGATTTTTGTGGCATCAAGGTTAGTATTGCTATTACCAGAATCGCCTGCTGACCGTTATCAATTGGTGCATGATTATTTAGTATCTCTTATTCGTCAACAGCAGGGAGATAAATTAATTACAGAGCTTGAAAAGGAAAGAACACGACGCAAACTTAGTGAAGATAGACTCATTCGTGTAGTAAATGCAAATGAGATATTGACAACCGCTCAACAGCAAGCGAAGCGGGAACCGTTGGAGCAAAAAATTAACATTAGGTGGGTAATATTAATGAGCTTGATTAAAGCTATAAGCATTGCAGGCTTTGTTTCTATTGTGCGTCTTTATGGCTTGCTGCAACCTTTAGAGTTAAGAGTTTATGACCAGATGTTGCGATCGCGTCCAGCAGAAGCACCCGATCGGCGGATTGTGCTAGTAAAAATTACTGATGAGGATCTCAAACGAGAGAAATGGCCTCTATCAGATCGGATAATTAATCAGCTATTAAAGAAAATAGAGTCTTATCAACCGCGAATTGTTGGTTTATATCTTTTCCGCCCAGAAGACAATAATTTGGCGGCTAATCTCCAAAATCAAGATAACATTGTCACTACCTGTTTGTTCAGCAGCTTGGATAGAGATGAAATTCCCCCGCCGCCGAATGTCCCTATAGATAATGTTGGGTTTAGCGATGTAGTTGCTGATCATGAAAACGACCAAATTCTCCGCCGTACCTTATTATTTGCCAACTCTACAGACAAGAAATGTACAACATCATTTGCATTTGGTGCATTAATTGCAATTAATTATCTAGAAAAACAAGGTATTGCATACGATTTTACTAAAAAAGGAGATTTTATCTTAGGTAAAACTTTGTTTCCACGTTTACAAACTAATTCTGGTGGCTACCAAAATTTGGATGCAGGGGGCTATCAAATATTATTAAATTACCATCACCCCAATAGCCTCGCCGACCAAGTAAACCTCACAGATGTTCTTAGTGATCGAGTCAACCCCAATTTATTCAAAGACCGTCTGGTAATTATTGGCACTACAGCAGCTAATATCCCTCCAAGTGGCTTTTATACGCCCTACAGCGCTTTACCAGATCAACCAGCTAGAATGCCTGCTCTGTTTATTCATGCACAGATGGCAAGTCAACTGATTAGTACAGTGTTGGATGGGCGACCTTTAATTAAAACTTGGTCTGAATCAATGGAATCGTTATGGATCTTCGGTTGGTCTGTGGTAGGAGCCAGTATTAGTTTAATGTTATGGAGATTGCGTTCTTTGCAACTGCCAGCCCTTATTATATTCATAGCAATGACTTGCCTTGCTGGGGGTTGTTACATGGCTTTTATACTAGGTTGGTGGTTACCTCTAATTCCTGCAATCGTAACCCTATTATGCTCTATAATTCCTACGCCATTAGTACCCAGCTATCCTTTAGATAAACTGCGCTTTCAGCGGACTTTAGAGTTGATCTTAGAAGCTTATAATGAAAATCTAGCTGATGCTCGCATAGCTGTTGAATATCTGATCTACTCTAATCCCTCCAAAAGAACTACTACAGAAGGACTGGTTAGTGTTGCAATAGATGCACTCAACTCTTGTCAGACTCTTGAAAGCATAGCTGCCTTTGCGAATCAAATAGCTTGGATGCCTTCTCAGCTGCCAAAACCTTTTAGCTCCCTACTGTTGGTATTTTTGCGAATTAGCCAAGGAGTAAAAACTGCTTTGGATGAGACATCAGTATACCACCAGCGCCAATTGCTTGAACAGTCAGTAACTACCTTACGTTTTCTCTCAGCAAACTTAGCCTCAGAAAACTTAAGTTCCAATTCTGCGACTTTTAGAAATATTGCCGAACGTTGGTTAGCAATCTTAAATGATAGGGTTAGGAAATGAAGAAATAACCCTTTCACGAGTTTCGCAAGGTTGTAACTGATTGCATAGTTATCTGAAGAATAGCTCCACAGTGAGTAAGAGCGATCGCTATCTGTGCGACGATATCAAGTAAAAACCAAGTGAAAAATTATGCATCGCCGGATTAATATCAGCTAGCCAGATAAAACGTCATTACGAGTGCAACGATCACAAAGCGTCTCGTTCGCGTAGCGTTCCGAAGGAAAGAGAAGCAATCACAAGCTCCATCCGGTAGCAATGCGATCGCCTGAAAACAGATTTTCATTGTAGGATAGGCGATCGCCTCTATCTATTCGATGTAGCTCAAGCAATATTTTGCGATCGCCCTTTCATAGTGAATCAAAGCGATTTTAACTAAAGCGCGATGGCACTACTTCTACTTGTCCATTAGGCGATCGCTTCTTTAATTCTTCTGCTTTTATAGCCCAATACGGTTGGGTTAAGGGTTATTGGTACAAAATATTGGGTTTTGAGACGCGGTAAATCGCCGTCTCTACAAGTGTTTTGGTCTTATCTGAACTGTATTGGCTTTTAGCCCACTGCATAGTCACTCATTTCACGCATGAAAGGAGGATGAAAACCTAGCACAATATCTTGTTTTGGCACGCCCAAATCGACTAAATCTGCCGCAATATCATGCTCGGTTGAATTGTAAAAAATCCAGATTTTCTCATTCCGAATATCCAGATGCATTACACAATGATGTACCCAGCGCTTATGCTGCCAACCCAGATGCACAATTTGATAGCGATCTCGCAGCGTATCAAAGATAGTCTCAACCTCAATATCACCATAAGCTGGCTTAACTTCTGCGTAACCCATCAACAATTGCTGCACGATTTGCTGATAGTTCTTTAATTTATCCATCAGTTCTTCCATTGGGAAATTTGCTCCAATTCAATGTCGTAAACAATCATTTTTACGGTATTTTCTTGTAGCATTGAGGCTGGAAAATCAAGTTGAAAGAAGCTGTTATAGATTAGATCGGGGACGGCTAGATAGAGAATGCGATCGGGTTCTTGACGACGCAATGCAGCCCGATAGTTAATAAACTGCCCCAGTGCTGTATGAAACTCTGAAATTGCCGATGCACTAGCCAAAAAACTTTTGACTTCAACCGCAATTTTTTTATCTCCTCGCTCCGCCGCCAGTAATCGTTCTGCCCCCAAGTCAATTTCCATATCTACACCACCTACTTTAATCTGAAGCGGATCGTGAGTAACATTCCACCCATCCTTAGCAAGAGCCGTCTTAACAACTTGATGAAAACGATCCTTAGCCACAACAGACGATCCGATCTAGAGGTGCAATTTAAACCTATCACACCAAGCAAAAGAGCGATCGCTTTTTCTAGTAGCCAGAGTAACTCGATTTTAACTGCTTCCCCAATTGTGCAATTGGGGTTTACTTGCAGTCTCATCTACTCCCAAAGCTTAGATGCGATCGCCTGCATCAGGCATTTTGCACCATCCAAACCAGTTTGCCCAAAATTTGCTCAACTGGTGGCAGTGGATAATCGGTCAGGTCAATCGTAACAGTTTGCCCTTCTAGTTTAAGAAACCGCCAAACTGTACCACTCGTTACCGTTCCGTAGATGGTTGAAATCGGCTGCTGCTTCTGTTGATTAAAGCGTTGAGCTGCCACCATCTCGGCTAAACATTCTCCCAGTGCTGGTTTAAGGTCTTCTTTCTTCGCTGACACCAAAACTACCGCAGGAGCCTTAATAAACAACTGCTCTGGAGAGCGACTAATTAAAAAATCGACATAACCCGTCAAATCAACCTCTGGCTGCACGCTGAACTCTTCACCCGAAAAGACACTAATTTGTCCTTTGAACTGACGTTTGACTTCTAACAAAACTGGATTGATAATACCTTCAGAACGCGCTTTTTCAGTACTGACTGCGATCGCCCAAGGCAGCGTTTCTTTGAGTGTATCTTTGAGTAAAGAACTTGGATTGACTGGGGAAATTTCAAGCAGAAAGCGTAGTTTACCGCCGTAGGCATCGCCTTCAATGATAGTAAGTTGAAAATCCTCTACAGCTTTACTGAGAGTAAATTTACTATAAGGCATCAGGATTTTCCCTATTATTTTCTTATATAAAAACTATTTAATTAACGCGTAGCGAGCAAGATGCTTTCAATCCCAAACCCGTCGCAAATTAAAGACAAAACCTGGTAACACCGCTTCACCCGACAACTCAGCAGGATTCTCTAACACTTCCACATCTTTAGCCAGTCGATAAATTTCCACCCGTCGCTGCTGCGCATCGATTAACCAACTAAGTTTCGCGCCATTGTCGATATACTCCCTCAATTTATCTTGCAGGGACTTGAGGGTATCTGAACTAGAGCGTAACTCAACCACAAAATCGGGGCAGATATTAGCAAACGTTCCTTTTTGTGCCGAAGTAAGCACCTGCCATCGTTCTCCACTCACCCAAGAGGCATCGGGGGAGCGAGTCGCACCATTGGGTAACATACAGCCCAATGGACTTAGGCAACTCAATTAATAGAGTTTCGGTTTCTGGACTAGCGGGGGTTTGTACCATCTTGACCTCTTACCAATAGGGATTCGGTAAATGATGCATACCCTATTAACTAACAAATTCTACAAGCTTTCTTAGTGTCCGCCTCCGGCACTGTGCGATCGCCCAAGCGTCTCGAACGCGATCGCAATTGCAGATAATTATAAGCCAATACGCTTGGGTTAAGGCTAAAACTCTTTTTTTTAACGAACCGCCATCTCTACAAGAGGCTTTCGCCAACGTGTAGCGTCTCGTTAGAGAAGGATGCAAAGATAAAAAAGGAAGAAATGCTTAACCTAAGCGTATTGAATTATAAGCGATCGCCATCTCTTCTCTAACTCCCTTCTCCTCTCATGGAATGATGAAGTAAAAAGGACTCTTTATGGGAGATTAGGTAATCTGGCAATTTACGATCACCCAAAAGATTTGCTACAACACTATGACTCTTCTATTCTGGGCGCAAATGCTTAAATATTAAAAGGTAAGCGATCGCAGTCAATTCATCAACGAAGTTCATCATTAGACTTCTGGACATTTGTCGGGAAAAGGGTAAGGGGGAAGGGGGAAAGGTTCTGTATTGTCCCCTTCCCCTTTAACATGAACCCCTTTTCCCTCTCTTGCAAAAAGCACTTTTGCAAGAGACTCCATGAGCTACGCTCACAAGGAACAATGAAAATGTCTTTTCCTCCTGCCTCCTGCCTTCTGCCTTATTTTCAAGGCAGGTCTATTGAACCTATTAACTTAAACAGTTCAGTTAGAGACAAAAACAAAGAAGATATTCCCTAAGCAGGAGATAAATGTTAGGACATCTGTCCTAATGTAATTATTCTATGGAAAAAAAATACAGATATGTCTGTAACCAAGCAAGTGGAAATTTTAGATTTAATTCGGGAACTTCGTCAACAGCTCAATCTTTCTCAGAAACAGTTTGCTGCTAAAGTAGGAGTTTCTTTCAAAACAGTCAACCGTTGGGAGAATGGGCATACAGTCCCTTCACATATAGCACTAAAACTAATAGAAGAAATGTTACGGAAGATGGGTGAACCTGGGAAAAGACTGCTAAATCAGTATTTTCCAGAAGCAGAGTAGGGTTATGAGTCGTAAGGCAAGGGCATCGGAATCCCAAAACATCTTTTTTGGCAATAGAGACAAGGGCGCATTCATCCGGGAGAAACTGCTGCACTATGGTGTTGCTTTCCTATCCGTTGCCTTAGCACTGTGGGCAACTCTGCTGCTCAATCCATATCTCACTTCCACGCCTGCGGCACTGTTTTTTGGTGCAGTGATGGTGAGTGCCTGGTACGGAGGCTTAGGGCCAGGTTTACTTGCAACCGTTTTGTCTACTTTTGCAGTCAATTACTTCTTTTTTAAGCCACTCCATCCGCAGAACATTACAAATCCGAATATTGTAGTTCCCTTGATAGTGTTCATGCTGACAGCAGGGTTAATCAGCTGGCTCAACGAATCACGCCGCACCGCTCAACGGCAAGCTGAGGCAAACTTGAAGTCACTACACGAAAGCGAGGCCCGGTTTGGTCGCTTAACAGAGTCCAATATTATTGGGGTAATTGTGGCCAATCTCAACGGCTTAATCGTTGAAGCCAATGATGCCTTTCTAAAAATGCTCAATTATACCCGCGAGGATTTGTGCTCTGGCCGAATCCGCTGGGGCGAGATCGTTCCACTCGAATATATTGAGGTGAGCGAGCGAGCGATTCAAGAACTGACAATGACTGGGAGTTGTAAGCCTTTTGAGCAGGAATACATCTGCAAAGACGGCTCTCTAATTCCTGTTCTACTTGGCTTTGCTAAACAGGGAGATCGGACAATCATTGGGTTTGTTCTTGACTTAAGCGAACGCAAACAAGCCCAAGCAGAAGCCCAGCATCGCTCCCGTCAAGCAGAAGAAGCCCAGAGCATTTTGCAAATGCTTTTAGAACAAGTCCCAGAAGGAATTACGATCGCTGGCGGCCCTCCTGATTTCCCAATCATCGCTAACAGCAAACTCACGCAAGAGCTTTTGGGCAGACCGAATGAATCTCTCGTTGGTATATCTTGTGAATCTTATGTTCAGTCCTACAATCTGTTCTTGGCTGATGGTGTCACGCCCCTCACTTTAGAGCAACTACCTTTATACCGTGCTACGCGCTATGGTGAAACGATCCATGACGAAGAATGCATCATTGAACGTCCAGATGGAACTACAATTACAGCGATCGCCAATGTAGTGCCGATTCGCGATTCCCAAGGTGAAATTATCGGTGCAATAGATTGCTGGCGCGATATCACCAACCGTAAGCTGATGGAGGAAGCACTGCGGCAACGAGAAACAGAACTTCGTTTAATTACAGATACGCTGCCAGTTCTGATTACTTTTGTAGATTCAGAACAACGCTACCGCTTCAACAACCGAGCGTATCAAGAGTGGTTTGGGCATTCGACGGCAGAAGTTTATGGCAAGCATCTTTGGGAAGTTTTGGGTAAATCCGCTTATGAAGTGCTTCGTCCTTATGTGGAACAAGTACTGGCAGGAGAGCAGGTAACATTTGAAAGTCAAGTTCCTTATAAAGATGGTGGCACACGTTACATTAATGCCATTTACGTTCCCCAGTTTAATAGACAGGGAATCGTTGAAGGGTATGCGGCGTTAGTCACCGACATCAGCGAACAGCAAGCTGCGCTACGCGATCGCAACTTGGCAGAAAAAGCGCTACGTGACAGCGAGGAGCGATACCGAATTTTAACGGAAGTCTCACCACAGGCTATTTGGATGGGCGATCGCGATGGTGGTATTACCTATTGCAATCAATACTGGTTAGACTATACCGGACTGACAATGGAGCAGACAGCTGGCTATGGCTGGATTTATGTCATTCACCCCAACGATCGCGATCGCGTCTTGAAAACTTCGATGCAGGCTGTTGCTAATGCAACAGACTACGAAATAGAAATTCGCTTTCGTCAAGTTTCTGATGGTAGCTATCGTTGGCATATTGTCCGGGGTTTACCATTTCGAGATCCAAGCGGACAGATTACCAAATGGGTGGGTATCGCCAGCGACATTCACGATCGCAAAATTGCCGAAGCCGCTCTGCAACAACTCAACGAAATGCTAGAGCAACGGATTCAAGAACGCACTATCCAACTTGAAGCCGCCAATAAAGAACTTGAATCCTTCTCCTATTCAGTTTCTCACGACTTGCGGGCACCGCTGCGCCACATCGCCGGATTTGTAGAATTGCTTCAGAAACGGCATAACTCAACAACCTTAGATGAAACGAGTCAGCGCTATTTAAAAATAATTGCCGACACTGCCAAACAAGCAGGAATACTGATCGATGAATTGCTAACATTTTCTCGCATGGGGCGCACCGAAATGCGCTACATCAACCTCAATATGGAGGAATTGGTACATGAGGTAAAACGCGATTTGATTGCAGAAACTCCAGGACGCACAATCCATTGGCACATCGAATCACTGTTAGAAGTGCAAGGCGATCCCTCCATGCTGCGGCTCGTGCTTCGCAACCTGATGGGCAATGCCGTAAAATATAGCCAGACTCGAAACCCAGCAGAAATTACTGTTGGAAGTATTGACAATGAAAACGAAGTTATCTTTTTTGTACAAGATAACGGCGTAGGCTTTAATATGCAATATGTACACAAGCTATTCGGAGTATTTCAACGTCTACATAGCGACCCGCAATTTGAAGGTACTGGTGTTGGATTGGCAAACGTGCAACGCATTATTCATCGGCATAATGGTCGAGTTTGGGCAGAGGCTGTAGTTGACAGTGGCTCCACCTTTTATTTCTCGCTGCCTAAATTGTCCAAGAAGGAGAGTGATGAAAGAACTCAAGCGAATTCTGCTAATTGAAGACAGTGCCAACGATGCAGAGTTAATCCTAGCTGCCTTGTCAGAAAACCATCTCGCCAATGAAGTAGTGGTGGTACGTGATGGCGAAGAAGCACTAGATTATCTTTATCGCCGGGGATTGTTCCGGTTGCGAATGGAAGGGTATCCTGTGGTAGTGTTGCTCGATTTGAAACTGCCTAAAGTTGATGGATTAGAAGTATTGGCACAACTCAAATCTGACCCAGTAATGCGAGTGATTCCAGTGGTGGTACTGACTTCTTCCCGCGAGGAACCGGATTTAGTTCGATGCTACGAGCTAGGGGTCAATGCTTATGTTGTCAAGCCAGTAGACTACCATGATTTTGTTGATTCTATTAAAGGTGTGGGATTGTTTTGGGCGGTGATCAATCAGCCTCCGGTTGGTGCTTTACCTCCGGCACCTCATCTTCAAAAGGAGAGCAAGTGATGAATGTCCTCCGTTTTCTTCTTTTGGAAGACAGCGTGTTAGATGCAGAGCTAGCCCAAATGATATTAACCGAAGGAGGAATTAATTGCGAACTGATCCGAGTTGAAACTGATGCTGATTTCGTTGCCGCTTTAGAAACAGAGACTTTCGATTTAATTCTTGCCGATTATGCCTTGCCCTCTTTTAATGGAATTTTGGCTCTGGAAATTGCCCGAAATCGCACTCCAGAGGTTCCTTTTATTTTTGTTTCGGCTGTGCTGGGCGAAGAATTAGCGATCGAAGCTTTGAAGAACGGTGCAACCGATTATGTATTAAAGCAACGACTAGGGCGGTTAGTTCCCTCGGTGCAGCGAGCGTTGCGGGAAGCTAAGGAGCGGCGCAAGCGCAAGCAAGCAGAGGAGTCTTTACAAAAGAGTGAAGCCAAGTATCGCCGAATTGTAGATACCTCTTATGAGGGAATCTGGATGATTGACTCTCAAACTCGAACAGAGTTTGTGAATCAGCGGATATCGCAGATGTTAGGTTATCCAGCAGAAGAAATACTCGGTCGTTCTATATTTGATTTTATGGATCTGGCTGATGATATTGCAGATAAAGAGAAACTGGAGTGGTTCAAAGGAGAAGAGAGCGAGCTTAAAGAAGGGCGATTGCGCTGCCAGGATGGTTCGTACATCTGGACACTGATTTCTGCAAGGGCGATTTTGAATCAACAGGGTGAGTGCTTGGGTGCGATCGCCATGCTCACTGATATCACCGATCGCAAACGCACTGAAGAAGAACGCGATCGCCTTTTGCAACTTGAGCAAAAAGCCAGGGCGGAAGCTGAAGCTCTTAACCGCATCAAAGATGAGTTTTTGGCGGTACTTTCCCACGAATTGCGATCGCCCTTGAATCCGATTCTTGGTTGGGCAAAACTGTTGCAGAGCCGGAAATTTGATGAAGCATCGCTCAACAAAGCACTGAAAACTATTGAACGCAATGCCAAATTACAAGCTCAACTAATTGAAGACTTACTAGATGTTTCTCGCATCCTCCAAGGCAAACTCAGCCTCAACATGATTCCAGTCGATCTGGTATCTACCATTGAAGCCGCAATGGAAACAGTGCATTTGGCAGCAGAGGCTAAAACTATTCAGATTGAGACAATGCTCGATCCATCTGTAGGGAAAGTTTTGGGTGATCCAGCCCGCTTACAGCAAGTTTTCTGGAACCTTCTCTCGAATGCCGTCAAGTTTACTGAGACTGAGGGAAAAGTAAGTGTGCGATTGGAGCGCATCGAGGCTCAGGCGCAGATTACTGTCAGCGATACAGGTAAAGGTATTCACCCGAATTTTCTACCTTATGTATTTGATTATTTCCGTCAGGGTGACAGCACAACAACTAGAAAGTTTGGGGGATTAGGGTTAGGTTTAGCGATCGCTCGTCACTTGATTGAGATGCACGGGGGAACAGTTTGGGCGGAAAGCCCTGGTGAGGAAAAGGGAGCGATTTTCACAGTTAGGTTGCCGCTTATCAAGGACAATGCAACAATCAAGAATGATACAAATACTGATTCCTCAACTGCCGCTTTTCCCTACTCTCCCCTCATGGGTTTACAAGTGCTGGTTGTGGATGACAATGATGATAGCCGCGACTTTTTCAGCTTTGTACTAGAACAATTTGGTGCGATCGTCACCGCAGTAGCATCTGGATATGAAGCATTACAAGCGCTAACCCAGTCAAAGCCAGATATCTTACTCAGCGATATTGGAATGCCAGAAATGAACGGCTATATGCTGATGCAACAGGTGCGAACTCTAGAAGCAGAACTGGGCAAAAAAAAGATACCTGCGATCGCTCTGACTGCTTATGCCGGTGAAATCAATCAGCAGTACGCACTAAAAGCAGGGTTTCAACAGCACATTGTTAAACCTGTAGCACCAGAGGAATTGCTTATGGCAATTTCTAACTTAGTCCAATCTACTTAATCTACAAATAATTTGGGATAATTGATTTTTTGCAAGCCTTTAACGCATATTTAATTTCATTAAATGTCTAATCATTCATGAATAGACCTGCCTTGAAAATAGAGGCTGAAACAACGCAAAATCGTTCCAAGATCATTTTCATTGTTCCTTGTGAGCGCAGCTCATGGAGTCTCTTGCAAAAATATATTTTTGCACTCTTAGGGAAAAGGAAAAAGGTTAAAGGGAAAGGATTTTGAGTTTCTTTACCCTTTTTCCCTTCCCCTTTACCCCGACTTTTGCAAGAAGTCTAATAATCAGAATCCCTGACTTCTCTAGAAAGTCGATAATCTTGTTGATCACAAATGATTCAGGATTGTTATATAGATAATTTTTATATAGTAGATTTAATAGTTCGCCAATTTTATCCGTGTTTGTACTCTATCATAACTTTACAGATACTCTTAGAATCAACCTAAATTTACTTCCGTAAGGAGTCGGATATGAAGACTTATGACATGTCTTTCATAAAGACCAATGGACTCACAACTTTGTTGGTATTTGTCTCAGTTATATTTATTTTATCATTTACTTTAATTATATTATTTTTTGAAAATATTCAAGGATTTTCAAATCAAGAAAAAATTGAATACATCACTCAAGCATTAACCACGATTGCCATAATTATTGGAGGATTGGCATTAATTCTTAATGGTTACTATACCTCCAGACTCTCTCTGGATGAGAATCACAGCTTGTTAACACAACTCCTAGCTGGAACACTACCTTGGGATAACAATATTATAAATTGCATCAATCAGACACAACTAACTCCCCAAGAAATTGTTTCCGAACGCTTTTCTAAAGCGATTGAACAATTGGGAAATGACAAGATTGAAACGCGATTTGCGGCAATTTATGCTTTAGAACGAATTGCCAAAGATTCTCCGAAAGATCATTGGACAATTATGGAAATTCTTGCTGCTTTTATCCGCGAGAATGCCCCAGTAAATAGAGAATATGAGGATGAGCCACTGCAATCATCAAAACTTCCTACAGATATTCAAACAGCCTTAACTGTCATTGGCAGACGCGATTCATCTAAAGATCCAGTCAATCAAAAACTCGATTTACGCAATACAGACCTGTGTAATGCAGACTTAACCGAAGCTAACCTCTCTAGAGCAATTTTTGTCGGAGCTAACTTGCAATGGGTCAATTTTACCAAAGTAAACCTTTCTGAAGCAGACTTATCTGTTACCTGCCTTTGTGGCTCAATTTTTTATGAAGCCAACCTGCAAAAAGCAATCCTTCCAGAAGCCAATCTCCAAGGCGCAGTTCTTAGAAAAGCGAACCTTTCCCAAGGAATTCTTTTTGATGCCAACTTGGAAGGGACAGTTCTTTGTGATGCCAACTTAACAGGAGCAATCCTTTGTGATGCCAACTTGGAAGGAGCAATCCTTTGTGATGCCAACTTGGAAGAAGCCAACTTTGAAGGTAGTAATCTCCAGGATACAAACCTGATTGGTAGTAACTTGCAAAGGGCAAAACTGGCTGGCGCTAATCTAGAAAGTGCATTACTGAGTACAGCTAACCTTCAAGAAGCTAATTTCCAAGAAGCTAACCTCTGTGGAGCAAACTTGAGCGGCTCGGAAAATGTAGAATCACAGCAGATTGAACAGGCAATTGGCGATCGCACAACCATCCTACCGGAAAATCTGAAAATACCTCAACATTGGCGGTAATAAAAACCTAAAATTTCAACATCTAAAACTTGATTACACGATAGGGACGCACAAATGTGCGTCCCTATCGTGTTTAATTTAGTACTCAAAACTAAAAAATTGCCAAAAACCTGATAGATATTCTCTATCAGTCTAAATTTGAGGCAATTTAAATCACGAACAATTATGAAACACCGAGAGGTTTCTAACACAGCTGCGATCAATACGGTTCGGTTAAAGGGGAAAGGGAAAGGGGGAAAAAACTTTTAACCCTTAACCTTTAACCTTTTCCCCAAAGGTAATTCTGAGTTCAAAATGCTTATCCGAACCGTATTGCAGCTGCGATCGCCACTGCAACTGCTGCTAGTCTAGTTTCCTGTAGCCAAGCTGGTAAATCCCCTAGCGTGCAAGCAGGATTGCCGAATATTCGTTGGCGAATGGCAACTAGCTGTCCCAAATCTTTGAGTACTTTTATCAACGCTCAAACAGTTTCCCGGCGAGTTGCAGAAAATTTTACCAGATGTATACTGCATCAGTAATGCTTGAGGTGCTATTTTTCCCGAAACTGCTTACCAAATGCTAATTGTTGAGATTATTTACCTCTACAAGAGGAATATTACACTAAAACCTGTAAAAGCGCATAATCAACGTATATTTACACTTCTCTGCTTAAACTCAAAACAATTTTTTGAACTTTAAGGAATAATTATGAACAATCCAGTAACGCCTGACATGCTGGTGGGTCTAGAAAACGCCCCAGAGGAAGTAAAAAATGTCTTGAGTACAGAACCGCGTCAACCAGAAAAAGACCCAACTTTAGGAATTCCAGTCTCTGTCAATCGAGAAGGTAGCCCTCGGCATCGACTAGTAACAATTGGGGACTCCTTAACTCATGGATTTCAAAGTGGAGCTATTTTTAACACCAAATTGTCTTATCCCATGCTCATAGCCCGTGAAATGGGATGGGATAAAAATTTTCGCTATCCAACCTATGCCAGTCCAGGAGATGGTTTACCAATGAACTTGGAAAGGCTAGTAAGAGAACTAAGTAATCGATTTCAGGTCGCAGATGGCATTAATGCCTTAGATATAGCTTTTGTTGTACCGTGGTTATCGCGTTATCTTAATGAAATAGAGAATTATTGGGAACGTGGTCAAGGAAAACAGCCCCCAGTAACAGGGTTATTCAACCATAATCTAGCTGTATATGGATGGGATCTGAGGAATACTTTATCTCGCACCGCAGATATCGCCAAAAAAGTTATCCAAACAACTCCTCCTAAAGATAATACTAATTTTCTTCAACAAACTCCAGAAAATGCTAATGAAATAGCAACATTGAGGGTTTTAAATAATGCACGCGATTCTTTGGGAAAGGCCTTAACTCCTCTAGAAGCTGCAATCAAGTTAAGCCATGAAGGAAATATAGAGACAGGCCAAGGTGATGGCATTGAAACGCTAATTATTTTGATCGGTGCCAACAATGCCCTGGGAAGTATTTTGACTTTTCACATTGAGTGGTCTGGTAAAGATTTTCAAGACATGGCAACGAATGACAAATATACTGTATGGCTTCCCAGTCATTTTAAAGCTGAACTTGACATGATTGTGGAGAAAGTTAAACAAATTAAAGCCCGCCA
Organism: Nostoc sp. DedQUE12b; assembly: GCF_034530835.1. NCBI lineage: Bacteria > Bacillati > Cyanobacteriota > Cyanophyceae > Nostocales > Nostocaceae > Nostoc > Nostoc sp. DedQUE12b. The sequence goes on from NZ_JAVRCI010000056.1 coordinate 16,660, forward strand.
CGTAATTTGGGGAACAGTTCCCCATGTGACAATCGCTCCTTTTGCTCGTGGTATTAACAAAGATAAAAATGGTCAAAAAGTAAAGGTCGGTTCTCGCTATTTCCCTTACTACGCCCCATTTTGGTTTAATGAGGAAACTTTCGACTCAAAACGGCATCCCCACCTGACTGCAAATCAGGCTAGAGCGATCGATAGCGTTATCGATGGGTACAACAAATATATTGTAGATGCGGTACGTGAAGGTCGAGAGCAAGGGAAAGACTGGTACTTATTTGAAACTGTTGCCTTGCTAGATCGTTTAGCTGTAAGACGTTATATTGAGGATAAACAAGCACGCCCCAATTGGTGGACTGAATATACTTTACCCCCAGCAATTGATGCACTCCGGCCCAAACCAGACTCACAGTTTTTTAAGTCCAACTCACAGGGTCGCTTACAAGGTGGTTTATTTTCCCTGGATGGGATTCATCCTACCACTATTGGTTATGGAATTATGGCACAGGAAATCATCAAAATCATGCAACTAGCTGGCGTAAAATTTTACCAGCCTGATGGAGTTAATGAACGCAAAGAAGATATTCAAATTGACTTTAAACGTTTGATCGAGCAAGATACACTCATTTCTCAGCCACCAACTGCTGTCTCTGCTGTCTTAGATTTTGTTGGTTGGTTAGATACAACCACAAATGTTATATCCCAAATGTATAGAGCTAGTTTATAACATTCTGTGCGCCCTTCCGGTTCAGCTCTTAGAAGTCGGGAATCTTGTTGTTCAATAGCCTTAATTCCGAAAAATCCTCTATGTGGTTTCACTAATGCCAATCTACCAACTCATCTGCTAGAGATTTTAAAGGTTTACTGTTATAGAAGAAATGCTTGCTAGAGTCTGGAGTGCATCAATTGTCGGCATCGATGCCGTCAAAGTCGGCGTAGAAGTCGATGTGTCAGGGGGATTACCGGGAATTGTTGTCTTGGGATTGCCAGATTCAGCGATTCAAGAGTCAAGAGAAAGAGTCAAAGCAACTTTGAAAAATACTGGCTTTGCCTTTCCGATGCGAAAGATAGTAATTAATTTAACTCCGGCAGATTTACGCAAAGAAGGCCCCTGTTTCGATTTGCCTATTAGTGTGGGAATTTTGGCGGCTTCTGAGCAAGTTAGCGCTGATTTGTTGGGGGATTATCTATTTTTGGGCGAAGTTTCTTTGGATGGCAGTTTGCGTCCTGTGGCTGGTGTATTACCGATCGCAGCAGCAGCCCAAAAGATGGGAATTGCAGGTTTAGTTCTCCCTGCTGATAATGCCCAAGAAGCGGCAGTGGTTGAAGATTTGGCTGTTTACGGCTGCAAGCATTTGTCTGAGGTGGTGGATTTTTTAAATAATCCGCGGCGTTACAAACCTATGCAGATAGATAGCATAACACAAACAACAACAGTATCCTACCCTGGTGCAGATTTGCATGATGTCAAAGGACAAGCTCATGCGCGTCGTGCTTTAGAAATTGCTGCGGCTGGTGGGCATAATCTATAATTATCTATAGCTAAATTGCCATAAAGCTTATAACATAAAGCTTTTACATTGTAGATATGTCAATAACGTTGACATCAGAAGTAAGTTGAGCCAAAAACGTTGGCATGAACCACTTGCACACTAGTATTACTATATAAAAACAATTTTTTAACTAAAGGTAATTAGCAATACTCATCATTCTAGATGTAAAAATAGCCCATTTAATAAAATAACAAAAATTTATTTTATTTAAAATAATAGTTTCTAACATTGACAAAGTTAATGGTATGATAAACGCACCTTGATGTTTGAAACAAATAGAATCCTTATTATTGTTGAAATAGGCTATTTCATCAATTGCATCTTGTGTATATCCATAACCTATAAAAAAACTTAAGCACCCTCCTTTACAACTACGCCAGCAGATTTTCTCTATTTCTGGCCTATCAACCTTATCCTGTTTTTTAGAAAAATTTTTGCACTCACCTATCATAAATTTTGGTTTCTCTTTAATCATACCCCAAACATCATATATAACTTCATCAACTGGAAGTAACTGTATATCTATTTGTCCTAAAGTAGTATCTCTATTAGTTATCTCTATACTATGGATTAGGTCTATTCTTTTAAACAATAATTTTACAAGTTCTTCTAACAAATTCCCTTGTTCAGTAGTATTTTTGAACTTTTTATTTAAAATCTTATCTAAACATTCTTTTTCTTTAATATACAAATCTGTAATGTCAAATATATTTTCACAATTTATGGAATTTGTTTTACGAAAACTTGCTTTGGATATATAAGAATTAATTTCATTTAAAAACTGGTTATTATCCATGCCTAATAATAAAGTTTATCATTCTTTTATGTTTTAACTAAATCAGTACTAGTTAACTTCAATGGCTGAACATATATCAATGTAGTGATAAAATCTTCCGCATACAAATAATCGCATTCTAAGCAGAATGGTAAATCTTCAACGAGAATTTGGTGAGATTCAGGACAAAAGTATCTTTTAATAATCTTAATATCCCCTTCCTTTTGTAATTTTACTAATGCTACATATATATTTCCTTCCCCAACTTTGCAGTTAGTAGCTAAATCAGAGATGCCAATTAAGCCTCCCCGATACTGAGTTTCAATATACATTTTTATACACTCAGCAATAGCTTTACACATTTTCTCACTCAAGACTGTTGATCTTTGACACTACATATGTGATGACTTCTTCTGGAGCATAACGTAGGAAATTTAACCCTCCACTTTTAGTTATAGCAAATGTGTATTTCTTTTTATCGTATATAAATAAAATTTTACTTTTATCTGAGTCTTTTAGAAGTTCTTCTAACATGGGTTTAATTAGAGGATGAGTCTCTTCCTCAATATTATCTAATTCTTCAAAACTAGCTTGTATTCTTGATGTTTTAATACCATTGACTGGGGCAGATGCACTTAAGTATTTTCCATTTAATGCTATTTTTAAAGCATCTATTTTTACAACTTTACTCAATGTTTTTACTACAGCGTAGGACTTAGCATCTTCTCGTTCACCAATAAATAAACTTTGTGCCATAGACAAAGGATTATGGGAGTCAAGTACAGCCGTATTTACAAAATCTCGTATAATATCAAATGACCCTCTTATTTCAATTAAATTCATATCTTTTCTAAAGATTAACTCAATTTCTTTTGTCGGATTGTATTCTTTTATTTCTAAGCCACTTGCAATTAATTTAGAACTATGAGATGCAGCAATTATAAGTAATACCTCTGATGGCAAAGATATATTTTGTCCATCTAATGTTAGAAATTTTTCTTTTAACTGGATGTGAGCATGTTTAGAAAAACTGTAGCGTTGTCCTAAAAATCTATTGTTATCCCATGTATTTACCCACGTAACGACTTTTTCTTTGTTAGGAATTTGAAGTAAGTACTCAGATTCTTTTGCACTAAAAAAATTGTCTCTCATAAATTCATTAAAAATAGTAAATAATTCTTTGTTTCCTTGCATAAGCTCATAATATAACTTGATTTCTTGAATAAGTTCTGCTTGCGTAACTTTATCAATATTTTCATCTGATTTATTATTTTTTAAATTTTTAACAAATTTTTTTAGTATATCTGTAGGTACTCGTTTTAATCTTGTAGTGAAGAAGTAGTCTATAAATTCTGGTTTTTGGATTTTGCTCATTGTTTTTTAAAAAGATAGTGAATGTATTAATATGGTTATCAAAGCTTGTGGACGGCAGGGGAGTTGAACCCCTTGGAGCCGGGATTAGGAGTCACGTCCAGCGCCACGCACCGCCCATGAGTTCACCAAGCAGCGAGGGTAAAACCTTGCTGCTTTGGTTTATATTTTTTTGAATTTTAGTCTGGTTATGGCAATCTCTGTTTCTTTTCCGGGGCCAAGAAGGTCGCGTAATTCTTGTTCAGTTTTTTCAATTTGATCTGTTAACTTGATAAACTCTTTTATCTTGTACGCTAGTGGGTCGAACCCTTCATCGGCATTCTTATCGACAGACTGAGAACCTGATTGCTGCTGAAAAGACTCTGTATTCATTCTTTCACTGCCCTGGCATACTTTTTCGTTTGAAATGGAAACTGCCGTGTTTTGTTTATTGGCATGATTGTTATCTTCCATCTCTAGCTCAATTGGAGGTACATCGGTCTGACGCTGATTTTTGTCCTCCAATAACACTCTAGAGACTAGAGGATTGAGGAAATAAAAATATTCCCCCCTGCCAGCGCCGTATGGAGATGTTGTTTCTCGACCTGCTATGCCTATATCAAAAAATTTTTTTAGGTATTTACTTGCGGTTGAGTTATCGCATCCAATCTGCTGAGACAGGTCTTTTGTCGATTTTGGGATATCATCAAGCAGATATAAAACTTTTCGACCTGTTACTGGTATAAACTCAATTTTTTCAAAGAATTGACGGATTTTTAACAGGGTTGAAAGTTCCCTTTCAGTGGCAGTCTCATTCTTATTAGTATTATCCAAGTCAAAATTCACAGATTCTTTTGTTGGAATGCCATTTTGTTCATGATTGTATAACTTGCCCAATTTGATTGCTTCAGTTGCCCAATCAAGAACGACCTTAGTTGACTCATGTAAAACAAAAAAAATTTTTACTGTTCCGTGAAGCTCACAACCAAGCAGATCATCTTTTTCGTCAAGTTCCTCCAAGTACCTGCCTGCTGTACGTCGATTAACGTCAAGTTCTTCAGCAACTTGTATAATTTTTGCCTTTTTTAAGAGATGGACGATGAACAAAGCAAGCAGCTTGAATTTAGGTAAATTCAATATTTTGTCTATTCGCTGCTTACTAGAATCATCGGCAGTGTACTTCAAATCAACTAGTTGACTACGCAGCACACCGTCATCTAGACTATGTGTTAGTCTAGACATACATAAACCTCCTTGAACATTGGGGTTTTGTGTTGGCTTCATTTCTATGCGGTGTAAGTGTCGTGGCTTGCCAAATTCACTCAGCTTACGCCGCTAGATATAGAAGCTTAGTTTTTGAGATAAGCAAACCAAGGTGTGCTTTGTAACTAAGCTACCATATAAAAATAACCGATGGAAGATAAAATCTTTTTTTTCCATCAATTCAAGCGATTTATTAGCTCTTCAGTCAATCTTAAAGTTTTTTAAAGCTTGATAGTTGGATTTTTTGGCGCATCTGCTAATTTTTGCTCTGGAGCTATCGATAAATTATTTTCGAGTTACTTGCTCCTTAAAAGTTAACAAAGTAGCGACTACTAATTATTACTTTGCTTAAAGATCAATACAATCCTTCTGCTTACCTCACTATTTTTGAGCGCAAATATTGAAGTGTCCATTTCGAGGAAAACTCCTCAAACGAGAACCAGTGACCAGTATTCTCTTGAACCCATATAGAGCCATCGTCTTCCTTGCGATTGCCGATGACAATTCCAAATTCTCTAGCCAAGCCATACCATTGGCTAAACAAGTCTGCTGGCTGATTATCTTCGCCAAGGGGCTGGTTAGGTCGCCATGCACCCTCAATTGCTTTGTTCAGCCAACCCCCAGGTTTTGGAATGGCTTTATGCTGTAATTGCTCTTTTAATGCCTCAATCGCAGTTAACACTACTTCTTCCTCAGCGTTCTTTATCGTCGGGGCAAGGGTCGTGTTCAACTCAATACCTAAAGCATCTAATTCATCTTTAATGGTATTGCTAATCCCATCTTGCATTTTTTTGTTTGAGAGAGATGGAACATTAGATTTTTTAGACGCAGAAGGCTTAGGTGAGCGAGAAAGACATTCATCTAATTCTTTTTTTAACCTAGCATTCTCTGCCTCCAGTCTCTCCAATCGCTGCTCTATTTCAGAAGCTTGAAGAATGCGCCCATAAATTGCTTCATGCTGGTCACGCAACCCCCTATTCTCGGCTTCAACTCTTTTAATCCTTTCCTTAAGTGTTTTAATGATTGCATCTTTGGAAGCATCTGAGCTTCTTTGTTTTGGTGGTATTCCCTTAATTTTTGAGTTGTTTTCCCTGAGATGTTCTATCCGAGCTTTAATTTCAGGCTCTTTATAAAGCCAAGCCTTACTCAGTCCAGAAGCTTTGGCAACAGTATTAAAGTTTATAACTCGTTGCTCTTTAATGAGCTTCTGAATTCCTTGCTCAACTTTCTCAAACGCTTCTTGGCGCTTCCTTTGAGCATTGCCACGTAGTCCATCAATATTGCGCTCAACCGTCATTTGCATCCACCTCCAACACGGAAATGATGTTCTCTAGATTAGTTTTCACCTTCTGGTTCATCTCAACTTGTCGCACCCATCCATTTGCTTCCGCTTTCTGAATAATCTGATTAGTCTGCTCTAGCTGTTGTTTGTGTTCTGCTAAATACTCAGAAGTTGTTCGGAAGTGGACGCAGGCTAAACAAGCATTTGCGTGCGGACATCCTTGAGAAATGGTAGGTAAGGCACAAGATCCATTGGGCAACGCCTGTGCATGAATATTTTTCTTGAACCATTGCAAATCAGCTATGTCTGCTTCTATGTTATGTGGTTCGACAACTTGCCCCGCAATATTCACAACTCTGCCTTGAAACTTGGCAATTTCTTCTTTCATTGTCTGGTCGTGAATATGTGCATAAACTGATGTCATGTTAGGACTTTCATGACCTAAATATCTCTGAACAATGTGCTGAGGAACACGATTATTTATCATCCGTGTTCCCACTGTATGACGAAACTGGTGGGTTTGAAAGTGCCATATATTACCAGAGTTGTCGCAAATATTTCTTTTTTTAGCTAAACGGTTGAGATGACTAGGTAATGTTTCCCGCAACATTACATAAGGGGACGGAACAAAGTTAGGTCTAACTGCCCCTGCATTTGCACAGAATAAATAGTTAAATTCTTCTTGATTAAAATGTTTACGGATGTATCTTTGTTGTTCTTGAATTACTCTTACAACCTCTCTCGATATAGGTATAGTAATTTCCTTTTTCATTTTGAATTGGTAATATTTTAGAAACCAATCTCCAGATTTATCCTGTAATAAACAATTAAAATTAAGGTTTACTAGCTCTGAAATTCGCATCCCACACTCTTGCAATACTAATATCATTCGCATTATTGGCTCTGCCAAATCATCCAAGTATTGATTAAGTTGCTGCATAACTTCTTCTGGAATGTAGCGAGGGAGTCTTTTTTCTATCTTAGGAAAATCTTCAGGACGAACCAAATACCTTCGGACATCAAGCCATTGATATTGATAAGCAGAATCAAAAAACAATTTTGCATCACTAATAAGCTTATATCGGGTACTTGATGCTAATTTTTGACCTGCTAAATATATTGTGTACTCAGTGATGATATTGCGGTTTATATTCTCTGGAGTAATATCTGGATAGTTTTCTGAAAAAAACTTTGATAATCTTTTGATTGAGTAAAGTTTTTCTTGCACAGAAGCAAATGTGATGGAACTCAAGCAAACTTTTAAATAAGTTTTCGCTGTCTCTTTCAACCAGTCTTGCTTTATAGGAACGAAATTTAGTTTATAACTGGATTTCCCTACACCACCCTCAACTCCCAATGCTCGACAATCCCAAATATCTTTAGAATACTCATGTTTAGGATTAACACTTACTTCCTTAGATTCTTGAATTAAAGGCAATGCCTCCGGTGTAAAAGTTTTATAGCACTGCTTACATATATAAATTTGAGTACCTGATGAATTTTTTCCATTTTTTCTAAAACTGGTACTTTTACACCTTGGACAGTTAATAAATTGATAGACTTTATTCTGCTTCTGAACTACTGGCTGATTCTGCGTCATATCTATTGTTCAAATATTTGTTATATTCTCTTTTCATGTCTTCATCGTTGACATGAACATAGGTGTCAATTGTGGTTTGAATACTTGCGTGGTTTAGTCGCTTTTGGACATAAGCCATTCCCACGTCTTCGCGAACTAGTTCTGTAGCGTGTGTATGTCTAAGCACGTGGGGATGAGCAGCAATCCCAGTTTTCCTTTTGAGGCGATTGAACAGATCCATAACATTGTTGTATGTCATAGCAGAGCCAATCTCTCCATCCCAAAGATTTACAAAAACATAGTCACTCAGGTCATCACCAAGTATTTCCATGAATTCATCTTGTAAATATTGGCTATAAAGTCCCATCAATTCCTTTGTGACATCGACATTGTAGGGAGAGTTACCTTTAGCACGAGCGCCATTAGCATTGTCGTTTCTAGGGATAACTTTAATGAGATTATCCCAAGACTGAATATCTTCATGCCTTAGACCTAGTGCTTGCCCAATTCTCATACCGCTTTCATGCAACAGACAAATCAAAAATTTATCCCTAATTCGCTTGCAATTATCGATAAGTTGTTTGACCTGCTCAGATGAAAGTGTTTTTGGATAATGCTTTGGTTCTTTGAGTTTTAGTAAACGGGTTCTTATCGATTTGCTTTTAGTTATATGATGCAAGAAGTTTTTATACTTCCTACCTGGCATGATCTGTGAGCGGTAGAGAGGAATATGTGGTACTTTGCCCGTTTTTTCGTGGAAATCATAAAGCATACAGACTGAAGTCAGAATCACATTTACAGTTGATTCTGTACGCTTGGCGACTACTTCTTGAATTGATGCAACTTTTTGAGGATTAGGACTTCTAAGCCATGCCATAAATTCGGCAAGCTCAATTACGCTAACTTGTGTCCAATCTAAATCGTAGGTTTGAAGGTATTCCCAATAAAGACTGAGGTGGTGGGCATAAGACCTAATTGTGTTTGGCGATCGCTCAATACTTTCTAAATAAGCTAGGTACTGCCGAATTGGTTCTATGGGCAAATAATCATCCCCTAGCACAATCCAGGTTACTTTCTCGCTCTTGGGGATGCGTACCCTTTGAACTTTCATTTACTTTGTAGACTTTATTGACTTTGTAGAATTGCTTAATTTTAAATAGTCTACAATGTGCAAATGTACTTGTCAAGTTGTTGTTGTTTACTTTAAAGAATTGTTTTTAAGAGCTAAAGATAACTCATTTTTGTCGGGCCGCCCGGTAGTGGGAAAACGATGCTAGCAAGGCGCTTACCGGGAATTTTACCGCCGTTGAGTTTTGCCGAATCTTTGGAAGTAACTCGCATTCATTCGGTAGCTGGTTTATTGAAAAATCGTGGTACATTGGTACGCGATCGCCCTTTTCGCAGTCCCCACCACTCGGCATCTGGGCCTTCTCTAGTTGGCGGTGGTAGCTTCCCTCGCCCTGGAGAAATATCATTATCTCACAGAGGTGTGCTGTTTCTAGACGAATTAACTGAGTTTAAACGAGATGTATTGGAATTTCTGCGCCAACCTCTAGAAGATGGCTATGTGACAATTTCTCGCACCAAATTATCGGTCATGTTTCCCGCGCAGTTTACTTTAGTTGCTAGTACTAATCCCTGTCCTTGCGGTTACTATGGCGATACTATCCAACAATGTACTTGTTCTCCCCGCCAACGCGAGCAATATTGGGCAAAACTTTCCGGGCCTTTGATGGATCGAATTGATTTACAAGTTGCAGTGAATCGCTTGAAACCAGAAGAAATTACCCAACAACCGACGGGAGAAACATCAATATCAGTACGCGAACGAGTCCAACAAGCAAGCGATCGCGCAATTACCCGTTTCCAAGGAGAAGCAAATCTGCGTTGCAATGCTCATTTGCAAAGTAGTCATCTTCAGAAATGGTGTAAGTTAGATGATGCTAGCCGCAATTTATTAGAAGCAGCAATTAGAAAATTAGGCTTATCGGCAAGAGCAAGCGATCGCATTCTCAAAGTAGCACGAACTATTGCAGATTTAGCGGGAGAAGATGAGTTAAAAACCAATCATGTAGCGGAGGCGATTCAGTATCGCACGATAGATAGAATGCAATAAAAGAGAACGCTAAGAGGTAGGAGAAATTAACTGACCAATGCGCTTGAGAATTTGCAAAACTGCGTACAGTTCTCTTGCGGATGCAAAGGGAGCAAAAACTCTTGACAAATCGTACTGTGGTGTATTTGTTTGCATCACTTTGACAAATAAAATATCGTCTCCATTCGTCACCATCCCAAACACAGGTTTACTGGGGTTGGGGTTAGCCATCATATAAGCTAGGGCTTGCGGTACAGCTGACCAAACTGAGAGTGTGGTTTTTTTCGACTCCAATACCATCACCCACAACTGATCTTGTAAGACTAAAACATCAATTCGTCCGCGTAGTATCTCTTCGCCATCATCTAATATTAGTTCCACGGATGATTCAGCCTTAATCTTGAAAGGAGGATCGTAAAATCCAGAGAGTGCAAGTATTGGTGACACCAACAATAATATGACTGTCCCTTCTAGTAAATCACCTCCAGCACGGTGATAAAGATACCTGCGGCGCACGACATCCACAGAGGTTTTTTCCGCTTCTGTAATTTCAGACAATCCCTCATACCACTCTGGGAAAAATTGCTCGTTTTCAACACGGACAAAACCAAATCGATTTTCTGCATCTTCTAGAGTGGTAATCACTTCTGTAATTGCTGCTGTCTGTGTCATTGCTTCTAGGTAAAAATTACTTTGCTATAGGATCAACATCAGCGCATCTTTATTATCGCCAATTAGCGCCGCAGCTACGCCCGTTGTAGACATCCCATTGTCATCTGACTATAAAATTCTAAATTACTCCCCAAGAACGCTTCACAAATATCCTTGGGAGGATGCCGCAACTCAGTAAATCAGTATCCAATATATCAGGGACTAAGCAACATCCCCTACAAGGAGACTGATTGGATGAATTTGCAAGAAATTTGGAAGTTATTACAAGAGACGTTCAAAGAATGGAGCGACGATAAAGCCTCGCGGTTAGCGGCGGCGTTAGCTTATTACACAATTTTTTCTATTGCACCATTGCTAATTATTGTAATTGCGATCGCAGGTGCGGTATTTGGAGAGGAAGCGGCAAGAGGTCAAATTGTCGGACAAATTCAAGGTTTAGTCGGGGTAGATGGCGCAAAGTTTCTCGAAACAGCCATCCAAAATGCTAACCAACCAAAGACAGGAGCGATCGCTTCGATTATTAGTGTTGTAGTTCTCCTATTAGGTGCTACAGGCTTATTTACTGAGTTGCAAGATGCCATGAACACGATTTGGGAAGTGAAACCCAAACCTGGACGTGGCATAAATAATATGATTCGCCTCCGCGTTTTGTCTTTTGCAATGGTGATCGGAATCGGCTTTTTACTTTTAGTTTCTCTAGTAATTAGTACGATACTAGCAACCTTAGTAACATACTTTAGTAACTTATTACCAGGTTTCGATTTCATCTGGCAAATTGCTAATTTAATCATCTCTTTTGCAATCACGACACTGCTGTTCGGACTAATTTTTAAAGTTCTACCAGATGTTAAAATTGCATGGAGTGATGTTTTAGTTGGAGCTGCTCTTACTTCAGGTTTGTTCTCTATTGGGAGATTCTTATTAGGACAATATTTAGGTAATGGCAGTTTTGGATCGACCTATGGTGCTGCTGGTTCACTAGTGGTAATTTTAGCTTGGGTTAACTATGCCGCACAGATTCTTTTCTTCGGTGCAGAATTTACTCAAGTTTATTCCCGAAGGCATGGAAGCGGCATAGTTCCAACTAAAAATGCTGTACATCTATCTGATAATACAAACTATAATGGCAAGGCTCCAACAAGACAAGCATCAACTAATAAAAAGCCATCCTCTCGCTTTATTAATCGCTTTTTTCAGTATTTTAGAAAGCCCAAACGCTTAAAGCAGAGAAGAAAAAATCAGCGATTTTAATCCTTCATTCTTGGAGATTTATATTTGTAAATCTAATAGATATTGAAGTATCTAATATCCAGCCCAGTGAATTAGTTCTTATTGCCACAGCTGATGAGTAAATAATTCAGCAATTCTGAATTATTTTTATACTGAATTTTCCAGAATTGTATTGAAAAAGGAAGAAAATTAGTGCTAATGGAAAAATGGTTTTTTATCAATTGGCAAGCAATTTTTATTCCTAGCATCAGCATCTTTGAATTGATTATCCGCGGATCGCTGGTATACTTAGCGCTATTCTCAGTACTACGCCTACTTCCTAGTCGGCAATTAGGAACACTAGGAATTACTGATTTACTTGTAGTTGTGCTATTTGCGGAAGCTGCTCAAAATGCTATGGCAAGTAATTACACATCAATTACTGAAGGGGCGATTCTGGTCGGAACAGTAATTTTTTGGAGTTACTTGCTAAACTGGTTAGGCTACAAACTTCCCCAGTTTCAACGTTTCTTGAATCCGCCACCATTGCTACTGGTAAAAAACGGTCGGATGATTGAACGCCATCTGCAACGAGAGTTAATTACAGATGATGAGTTGATGAGCAAGTTACGTCAGCAAGGTGTGGAATTTTTGGCTGATGTGAAGTTGGCATATATGGAGGCTGACGGCAGGATTAGTATCATCACGTCGGATTCAAAAACTAGTTCCGTCCCTGAGCAAAAAGTACCGTTAAAAAGCGATGTACATTAATTAGACTGTAAAATATGACGGTTGTATTCTGTGCCGAACTGTGATTGAGCGTTATACTTTGCCCGAAATGGCTAATCTGTGGAGTGAAACCTATAAACTAAAAACTTGGCTGCAAGTCGAAATTGCTGTTTGTGAGGCTCAAGCTGAACTTGGTTACATTCCATCTGAGGCGGTTGAGGAAATTAAAGCCAAGGCAGATTTTGATCCAAAGCGGGTGCTAGAAATTGAGGCTGTAGTCCGGCACGATGTCATTGCTTTTTTGACAAACGTCAATGAATATGTTGGTGATGCCGGACGCTACATTCACTTGGGTTTAACTAGTTCGGATGTTTTGGATACAGCTTTAGCACTGCAATTAGTTGCTAGCCTGGATATATTATTGCAACGTTTGGAAGATTTGATTCAGGTAATTCGCCAAAAAGCACGGGAACATCGTCATACAGTGATGGCTGGCCGATCGCACGGTATTCATGCTGAACCGATTACTTTTGGTTTTAAACTAGCTGGTTGGTTAGCAGAAGTGTTGCGACACCAAGAACGTCTGAGAATACTCCGCAAAACGATCGCTGTCGGTAAAATTTCCGGTGCAGTCGGAACCTATGCCAATATTGAACCGCGTGTAGAAGCGATCGCTTGTCAAAAACTCGGACTCGAACCCGATGCAGCCTCAACCCAAGTTATTTCCCGCGATCGCCATGCTGACTACGTGCAACAATTAGCTTTGGTAGCCGCAACCATTGAACGCTTTGCTGTAGAAATTCGCAATCTCCAAAAAACAGACGTTTTAGAAGTTGAAGAATTTTTCGCCAAAGGTCAAAAAGGCTCCTCAGCCATGCCACACAAGCGTAACCCCATCCGGTCGGAACGATTGACGGGAATGGCACGACTCGTCAGAAGTCATGCTGGTGCAGCTTTAGAAAACGTTGCTTTATGGCATGAACGAGACATTTCTCACAGTTCTGTGGAACGGGTAATTTTGCCAGATGCTTGTACTTTGACGCATTTTATGTTGTCAGAAATAACCGATTTGGTCAAAAACCTGTTGGTTTATCCTGAGAATATGAAACGCAATCTCAACTGTTACGGCGGCGTTGTGTTCAGCCAAAAAGTGTTACTGGCTTTGATAGACAAGGGAAGCAGCCGAGAAGAGGCTTATGCGATCGTTCAAGAAAGCGCTCACGCTGCTTGGAATCAGCCAGAAGGAGACTTCCAAGACTTGATTAGCAAAGATCCGCGTGTTACCCAAAAGTTGTCTTCAGCAGAACTAGAGGTTTGTTTCGACCCCCAGCAACATCTGCGGCATTTAGAAGAAGTTTACCAACGATTAGGTATTTAGGATTAATTTGCTTGTAGTAAGCGTTTAAACGCTTACTACAAACCTGTTACCCCAAAAATACGCAGATATCACAAAAAAGATATACAGTGAATTTCAAGTTAGTGAGGTATCAAAGTTACAGCAGTTTTCATGTATAGCTAAGTGCTGAGTTCTGAGTGCTGAGTGCTGAGTGCTGAGTGCTGAGTGCTGAGTTCTGAGTGCTGAGTGCTGAGTGCTGAGTTCTGAGTGCTGAGTTCTGAGTGCTGAGTAAAAATCCAGTTTTTTCAAGACTTTGAGCAATCAACACTGTCCTAATCTGTGTGACTACGGCTATATTTGAAGCACACCCATCGTAGGGGCGCAAGGCCTTACGCTCCTACCGCGTGGTCTATTTACCTGAAAATAGCTGTAAGTCTCAAAGTCAGGTATAAAGCCTGTCTTGCTTCTGTTAGCACAGCCCATTCTGACCCTTTGGCAGGCTCAGGGCATCGCTCCTGAATTCTAAATTCTGCTGTGTAAAGATCCCAACAACATTTAATATTGCAATCTGTTTGATGCTCGAATTATTGCCAGCACTGGGTAGTATACATAACAAATACTTAGTTATTTATTAATATTACGAGTGCTTTGATGATTGAAATCCTAGCCACACTTTCTGCATCTGCAGCAGCAGGAATGAGAATAGGCACACCTTTGCTAATTATTGGCTTATTGCAGGGTAGCAACTTGTGGTCACAAGTTCCAATTTTATCTCACATTTCTCCACCAATATTATTATGTTGCCTCACCAGTTGGTCATTAATTGAATTATTAGGCTCAAAAAAGCTCTGGGGGCAAAGATTACTCCAAGTGATTCAGTTATTCATGTCTCCCCTTGTAGGCGCAATTATGGGGTTAGGAGTAGCTACAGCAACAGCAACTCCAAACTGGCTGATTGCCATAATTGGAGGTTTATTAGCTTTGGTACTCCAGCTCGTCCAAATTGGTTGGTTCTATCGGTTACGTGGCTTACCACTGTGGGCAGTCTTTCTTCAAGATACCTTGTGCATTGCTCTAGTACTATTTGCCTTTGATGCTCCTTGGCAAGGAGGAGTAATTGCTTTAATACTGCTTTGGTTCGCAGTTCGTAGTGCGAAGCAGTGGTATAACTGGTATCGGCAGAAAAGTTAGGAGTTAAAAGTGAGAAGCGATGCTCTGAGCCTGCCGTACCCCTCCGGGGAAGCAAGCTAGGCGGAGCGTCTCGTAGAGAAGGGTTAGCAATAAAGATAGAAATTAAGAGTGAAAAGTTAGCGAGAAAAATTTAAAACTTCTAACTCTTAACTCCTAACTCTTTTCATTTACTGCAAAAGCCCAATCATGTGCAAGAAGCCGTGACCGGTAATCAGCTCTACGATTAAGGCAATAAAACCCAGCATCGCAATCCGACCATTCCATACTTCAGCACTAGTTGTCAGACCCCATTCCCAACGCTCTTGGGGGTACATTTTTACCATTTTTTTCATTTGGGCAGCTTGCGAAAGCTTGAAGCTGGGGTTTTTCAGTGCATCAATCACTAATTCGGCTAGTGCATTAATAAACACTGGATGGGTATTGGGAGCCGGTACACGGCGGAAGTTGTGAATTCCTGATTCTTCGGCTACTTCTCGATACTCAATATCAATTTCTTGTAGTGTCTCGATATGCTCTGAGACAAAACTGATTGGCACCACAACCAAATCTTTCACGCCTTCTGCGCCTAGTTCTTTGAGGGCATCTTCAGTATAGGGTTGGAGCCATTCTACTGGGCCGACACGACTTTGGTAAGCTAAGGTGTGGGCATTGGGTCGATTGAGAGTCTGCATAATCAACGCAGTACATTCTTCAATTTCTATCTGGTAAGGGTCGCCTGCTTCTTCAACGTAGCTTTTCGGAACGCCATGAGCACTGAAGAATATATGAACGTCATCCGGGTTAGGGAATTGCTCAAGTTCCTGGGCTATGAGTTGCGCCATTGCTTGAAGATAGCCTGGTTGTTTATACCAAGAAGGAATGACGGTGTAATCAATCGGTTGAAGTTTTGGATCTTCTTGCCAAAGTTTATCTAAAAGCCGGAAGCTGGAACCACTGGTACTGATAGAAAACTGGGGATATAGTGGTAATATTACCAGGTGTTCTACCTTATCTTGGGTAATTTGGGCGATCGCCTCTTCTGTATAGGGATGCCAATAACGCATTCCCACGTAGATATTAACTTCTTGCCCCAAATAACCTAACTGTTCTTTTAGAGCTTCACCTTGGGCTTCTGTAATCTGCCGCAATGGGGAACCACCACCGATTTGCTTATAATTTTCTTGAGATGTTCTGGTTCGCCGTGTGGCAATAAACCAGGCTAGGGGCTTTTGCAACCAGCGAAATGGTAGGCGAATAATTTCCGGATCGGAAAATAGATTGTACAAAAACGGCCCGACATCTTCTAGCTTATCAGGGCCACCGAGATTGAGTAATAAGACGCCTACACGACCCATAGCAGTTACTTTCCCCCAATCTTTTCAGGTTTTTTACTAATGTTAACAATATATCTTTATTAAATATAAAGCTTAATAGCAAGGAAATATGCAATGGCAACAATTTTAAGAGATTGGAGTTACCGCTATCAGTGGTTATATGATGGTATCTCTCGTTTAGCAGCCTTAAGTGTAGGTGGTGAAGCGCGTTTTCGGCAACTTGCTTTGCAAGGCTTAACAATTCACTCAGATACTCAGGTTTTAGATTTATGTTGCGGTAGTGGCCAAACGACGGAGTTTTTAGTAAAAACTTCACAAAATGTAACAGGATTAGACGCTTCACCCAAGTCTTTGCAACGGGCGCGGCTAAATGTCCCGGAAGCTTCATACATAGAAGCTTTTGCTGAAGAGATGCCATTTGCAGATAATTTGTTTGATGTGGTACATACCAGCGTTGCATTACACGAGATGCAGCCTCAGCAATTACGAAAAATTATTAATGAAGTTTATCGGGTGCTGAAGCCAGGAGGAGTGTTTACATTGGTAGATTTTCACGCTCCAACAAATCCGATGTTTTGGCCTGGGATATCGGTGTTTTTATTGCTGTTTGAGACGGAAACAGCTTGGGAATTACTGAAAACTGATTTAGCTGAGTTGTTAGCTAAGACTGGCTTTAAAGTGAATAAGTCTACTTTATATGCGGGTGGGAGTTTGCAAGTGATACAGGCGAAGAAGTGAACAATACTACTTTATTAATGGCAGTGAGGAGACTCTGCTATTAATAGAGTATAGGTTGTTTTTATATAGTACTTAAGCAAGTAGGCTGTGAAAAAATGACGCAAGAACTAATAGACCTCAAAAAGAGTATTTTGGAAGGACGTTATGCAGATGCCTTAGCAATTGTAGACGAATTAGAAGGCATGAGTAAACAAGCTATTCTGCGGAATATCCAAGCTTATTTAAGGATTCTACTGATTCATTTGATTAAAAACCAAGTAGAACAACGATTAACTGGTTCTTGGGCAAATTCTATTCGTAATTCAATCCGAGAAATTAAAAGTCTTAATATCAAAGATAATAAAAAATCTTACTATATTAATTTAGGTGAGTGGGAGAACTTGATAAAAGAGGAAGTGATTGAAGATGCGATCGCTGATGCTAGTGATGAAGTAATGAATGGAGTATATAATCAATTCCAACTGTCTGAAATAGTGGATAGGAACCAAATTATTCAGACTGCGTTGAAGTTTTTGGCGCTAACTTATTCTTATTCAGCTAAGGAATTAACCGCAGTTGTGGCTGAAAATTTAATTCAGTTATCCGGTGGAGAAGATTGGAAAACAGGTAGGCGGTAAAATTTTTTAATCCCTAATAGGGATTTTGATAAATTGCAATTTTTATATCCGAAAAGTATTACTAAGCGGATTTGTGTTTCAATCCCTAATAGGGATTTTGATTAATTGCAAGCTATGGCAATAATCACAGATTTAACTTGGCAACGTTTCAATCCCTAATAGGGATTTTGATTAATTGCAATGCAATTGAGCATGGTAGTCTTGGTGAATTTAAGGTTTCAATCCCTAATAGGGATTTTGATTAATTGCAATGCGGGAGCCTGAAAGGCAAGCTATATTTAGTTTTCAAGGTGCGGTTGCGCGATTCTAGAGCAATCATAGCATTAGAGAATTTCTTTGAAAAGAGTGTCGGGAAAGGTTGAAGGCTGAAACTCAATTATTGTAAGCATTTCAGAGATTGCGCGGATGAATTTGGACAATTAGTGGGGTGAAACGCTTGCTGGTGTTGAGATAGAAGCACTTTTTTTCGGGTGTGAAATTTGTACACCTACCCTTGCACGCATTTCACCATACAGTAACCTAAATATAAGGGAACTTAGTAATTCAACGTAGAGATGATGAAAGAAATAACGCGCCGCAAATTTATTGCAACAGCTACGGTGGCGACAGGTTTTGCCCTTGCAGTACAACCCATTTCTGCCGGAGTCATCACTACTGATGCCAAGGGGTTAGTAGCTGGTGCAGTGAAAATTCCCGTCAAAGATGGCGAAATTCCTGCCTATAGAGCAGCACCAGCAACTGGTGAAAATTTCCCCATTATTCTGGTAATCCAGGAAATTTTTGGCGTACACGAGCATATTCAGGATATCACTCGTCGCTTTGCTCGGTTGGGATATTTAGCGATCGCACCAGAATTATTTGTGCGTCAAGGCGATGTCTCGAAGTTAAGCAATATAGACGAAATTCGTCCAATTGTTGCCAAAGTACCAGATGCCCAAGTGTTATCCGATCTTGATTCCACAGTTGAGTGGGCAAAGAAGTCAGCTAAGGGTAATGGCGAGAAGTTGGGAATTACAGGTTTCTGTTGGGGCGGTCGTATTACCTGGTTATATGCTGCGCATAATCCCCAGGTGAAGGCAGGTGTAGCTTGGTACGGGCGACTTGTGGGCGATGCTACCAAACTTCAGCCCCAGTATCCCGTCGATGTTGCATCAAAACTGACAGTCCCGATTCTCGGACTCTATGGTGGGAAGGATACAGGTATTCCTCTTGATACAATAGAGCAGATGCGCGATCGTTTACAATCCAGTAGCAGCAAATCTGAAATTTTCGTCTATCCCAATGCACCCCACGCATTTTTTGCCGATTATCGCCCCTCCTACCGTGAGAAAGAAGCTCAGGATGGTTGGAAACGCCTCTTGGCATGGTTTAAGGAAAATGGTGTTTAAAAAATTAACTACTCATGAACTGTAACGCTGAACAAAGTCCCAAATTGCTTCACTGGCGTTCAGCCCCAGCTTGGCATTAAATTTGTTTAGGGACTTCCAAAGAATAAATTATTCCAAGAAAGGGACTTCCAGTTAAAAAATATCCCGTCGTAGGGGCGCAAGGCCTTGCACCCCTACAAATTTATAAATAATTTGGGATAATTTATTTTTTACAAGTCCCTTATCTTCAGAAAAATTACAGTAAGCTTTGTTTGTTGCACGATTTAATTGATTTGCGGTATTGCTCGGAGTTTAAGATACTAAATCAGAAAACACAGTTGAATAAAGTCATACTGAAATTATGACTTTATTCACATTTGGAACTTTGGACAAAAAAAGGGAGTTTAGGAACTCCTTTTTAATTAGTATTATTTCTTACTTAAATATTTAGTTTTACTGGATTTTATATACAATCATAGCAATTAATACGGCAAGACCTAGCGCTCTGCGAAAATAATTAACGCCTTGAAATAGCTCCATCCATGCCCAAGTAAACAAGGAGCCATATGCCACAAAGTCTAACGCTGTATTGATTTTGCCACTTGTAAAAACTAGGGTTAGTAAACTAGCTACTATCCAAAGAATCAGTGGTGGGTTTGGCATTTGAGCCAAAACAATTTTACCATTGCTATCACGGAAGGTTTTATCAACTAACGTATTTTCCATTGTTTGAGATTGCTACTTAGGTAATAGTTATTAACTTGCAAAAATTCCTGAGTGATGTTTTGATAATAGGCTGAGGGAGGTTTGATTGCAAGTTATTTAATAAAATTAAAACATTAAAACAATTCTATTTCCACCTATCTAATTGCTGAGATTAGAGCAGTAAAGGATATTCATATATGACTATATTGAAAGACATACTTTTAACAATTCAATTAATGATTGCAACACCAAAATAGAAAAGCCTCCCATTGTGGGAGGCTGAAAAGTTAGCGGAGAAAACTTGTTAAACTACGGTGCTACTACACCAATCGCTCCTCCTAATGCAGAGAAAATGGCGGAGACGAATGCTGTGGCAAATAGCCACCACGCTGCTGAAGCTGCGGCTTTGCGGGTTTCTTCTGCTTGCCGCTGTGCTTGATGCTTAACCTGTTCTAGACGGCGTTGGGCTTCATGCTGTATACGTTCTGCACGTTGCAATACTGTGTTGCGTGCCCGTTCAATTTGATCGATGATCCGGTTGGCATCTTCTTCGGAGATGTCCTCACGAGAACTCATAATTGCCACTAGGGTATCACGGTCAAAGGAGGACAAGCGATCGCGCAGGGCATCGAATCCTGCTTGGGGATCGTCAAAAACTGTGCGAATATCGCGCTTAATATTATCATAGTTAAGTTCTGGGCGATCCAGGGAGTTAAGATAGTTGCGAATGCGGGCAAAAACCCCATCAATTGCATCTTGAATGCCCCGTTGAATGCTCCGTACTTGTTCGACAAATTGCTCCCTTACGGACACTATATTATCGGCAATCCGCGCAGCTTCTTCATCAGAAATATCTTCCCGAATTTTCAGCAGGGCAATGATGGTATCACGGTCAAACTGGGAAAGGCGATCGCCAAAACTTTCTACTCCAACTCGCGGATCGTGCAACAATAATTGCAAGTCGCGTTTGATACCTTCTGGGTTGAGTTCTTCTTTACCCGTTTGACGCAGATACTCTTCCAAATAACCTTTGAATGATTCTACTCTTTGTTGTGTACGGCTAGCTAGACGACGAGGCGCACGCACAAAGTTACGAATCGAAGTTTGGGTGGAATCAATGATTTCATTGACTTGTTCTTCACTCAAGTCTTGGCGTTGACTGAGCAATTTCACCAGTGTATCTCTGTCTACCCGCGACAACCGACGGCGCAATGCGACGGCTCCTTCTTTGGGATTTTCAAACAATTTGGTCAAATCTCGCTGAATACCTTCTGGATTCAGTTCTTGTTTCCCAGTATTGCGGAGATAATCTGCGATCGTTGTTGTCACAGAGTCGTATTGCTCTTTAGCTTTATCTACTACAGCTTGGGGTGTGTGGCGAATATTATGCCATGACTCTTCAGTAGCATTGATGATTTGATTAACTTGATCTTCACTCAAATCTTGCCGCTGACTCAACAATTGTACTAAGGTATCGCGGTCAAAGCGAGACAAGCGCGCCCGAATTGAGCTAATTCCAGCTTGCGGATCTTCCAGTAGCTTTTTGAAGTCGGCACGGATAGCATCAGGATTCAGTTCTGATTTGCCTGTGTTACGCAGATATGATTCTACATTCAGCCACAGTGTTTCTGCTTGATATTGTGCTTGTTCTGCTAATCCTTTGGATTCTACCAAGACGCGATCGCGTTGTTTTTCTAACTCATCGAGAATGCTATCTACTTCATACAGCTGGACATCATTACGCTGTAGCAATATCTCCCGAATTTCTTGGCGTTCAATGTGCGCCAGCCGCAATGTCAGGGTTTCGTAATCTGCCTCTGAGTCTTCCAACAGTGGTTTAAAATTCCGCTCAATGCCTTCGGCTGTCAAATCTGCCTTGGGAGTAACGAGCAGATAACTTTCTACTGCGCGTTGCAAGTCTTGAACTATCTCTCTTTCTTCAATAGCTCTGACTGTTATTAGCACTTCTTGGCGGACAGTTTCTAGTTGATTTGCAATGCGTTGAATTTGGCCTTGAGTAAGCAATCCCCGTTGTTGCAACATTTTGACGAAATCATTGCGGGATAGTCGTTCTAGTTCCCGGCGGACGATTCCAGGGTCAGCTGCTGGGTCGTAGATGACATCATGAAATTCTTGGGCAATTCTTTCTGGACTCAGTTGCCAAGCATAAGTATTGTACAGGTAGTTTTCGACATCAGCCCGAATTGGGCTATAGGGTTGTGATGGGGTTGGCAAGCCTAACTTATCTGCTTGTTGGGTGACTTTATCTTTAGCGCTAGTGAGACTACCCAAGATTTTTTCTACATCCAAATCAGGCAAATCTGTCCGTCCCAGCACAGTGGCGGTTAAGGCGGATAGTCCTTGCTGGATTGTACTTTGCATTGGGCCAGGGGCTGCCTTTTGGTTTTGGTCAGCTTCTTTGGAACCACCTTTTTCTGCTAATAACCGATCCAGTTTGGCGTTGAGTTCATCTGTTTTGGTTTGTCCTGGTGGGAGTGATTTCAGATAATCCATTAACTCACCCAGCCGATCTTCTGTGGGTGGTTGCTGACTTACCACTTGTTGCCAAACTTTATACAAGGTATCAGCAATGCGGCTAACATCTTTTTTGGAAAGATCGGTGCGGCTGCTGACTAACTCGATAAACTTTTGGCGGTCGATGTTGCGGATATCTGGAGTCCCGGCGATCGCTTTTAATTGTGGATCGTTGAGTAAATTTTCAAAATCACTCCGAATCTTTGACACATCGAGTTCTGGAGGACGGATCTTTTCTAAGTAATCTTCAATGTTTTCCCGGATACTCACGGGGTCGATGGCGCTTCCTAGTTCTCGACGAACAGCGGCGGCGGCGGCTTCGGCTGTGGCTACCACTTGGTTATTCACAGCTTTAGCGCCTAGTGCGGCGGTAGCAGTCCCCATAATCGCCTGAAACCCAGATGTTGCCGTATTTACGACCGAGCCAACTAAGGAGCCGACTGTGGTGGAACTTACCCAAACTAAAAGCAAAAAGTAAGCACCCCAAATCACCAAACCGAGAGTCGCTCCCAATCCTCGGTCTGAGATGACAAGGCTCAATTTTACTGCTAGATAAGAAGCGATTAATAAGGCGATCGTTACAGTAACTAATGTCCAAATACCTACTGCTGTGCCAATTTTGCGAATGCTGCCGCCCAAACTTTCACTTTCCCCATTATCTGAATCCGAATCAGATGAGTGCCCCAGGTAGGAAATACCGGCTGCAAGGGAGAGATTAGTTAGAACTAATTGGAAAGCAAAGGCTAGAATCACACCGGAGATTAAAGCCACAAAAAAGCGCGGCCCAGAAATGAGAGCCGAGGCCTGTGCTGGCGTGACGTTTGAGGGGTCTACTTGAACCTGTGCTAACCATAATAGTGGTTTATAGAGTCCCACCATGATTTCCGTACTTTGGAACATTGTATTTCCTTCTACCTACTAAGTTTAAATTTGGGGGAATTAAGAATTTCTTGAGAAGCAACTCTTAGTATTTATGTTTCTACCTATGGCAATACCTAACTCTTTAGATCAGAATCGTAGAATTTAGCTCCTTAAAGCATCTCTCCAAGGGCTGAAAACCGTATCCAGCGGAAGATATAACTTTTAGGTATCTCAGGATTAATAATTAATAAAATTAGCAATTATTATTTACTATGTAAGGCTAATTTTTAATTTTAACTGCTTACTTTGTAGCGAGTAACTCTATTTAAATACTAGTTTGCTTTCAGATAATAGTTTAAACTTATTTAAATATCTATTTTTTATCACCCTCTCTAGGTGGATTTATTTTTAACAATACCTTTGTGCTCGTCGTCCATAAGAAATGCTTGTGGTTTCTACCTACAGGCAGAAATAATTCTAGTTCTGAATAGCTACATTAAAGTTAACAAACGAATCGTTGAGGTCAAAAAATGGCAACTTGGTTTTCCAGACATTTGCCAATAATTTGAACAGAATACAATGGTTGCGATCGCAACGATTTTCTGTTTGCCCAAACTCCTCAAGCCGAGATATGGAACCGTCGTTTGGCAATAATTCGCTTTATTGCGTATTTACTTTCGGGCTTAGTTGACTATAGGGTTCTGCATGAAATTTTGCGCTTGATTAGTTAGGAAAGCATTTAAAGAATAGCAAACCAACTTGATTTGGAAGGGACAAACAATGGAAACTCGTTCATCTACTGATTTACCACCTATTGCTAAAGCTTACAATGGCCGCGATCGCAATGAATTTCTGTTTGGTTTTACTCCCCAAGCTGAAATTTGGAATGGTCGCTTGGCAGCCATTGGCTTTCTTGCCTATTTACTTTGGGACTTAGCTGGTTATAGCGTCCTACGTGACGTTTTACATCTGATTGGCTACTAGAAACTAAAGACTTAAAAAGTTAGTAGAATTTGGAGAAAAAAATGGCAACTCAAGAAACTCGTCCTTCTACCGATTTACCAGTTGTAGCACCTGAATACAACGGTATAGACCGCAATGCATTTTTGTTTGGTTGGACTCCTCAAGCGGAAATATGGAATGGTCGCTTGGCGGCAATTGGATTCCTTGCTTATTTACTTTGGGATTTAGCTGGTTATAGCGTCCTGCGCGACGTTTTACATCTGATTGGCTACTAGTATGCCACACGGATTATGACATGTTAATTAAGTTCGTAGTCAGGACTTAAGTTCTGATTACGAACTTACCAAGATATGGAGCAACTTGCTCTTGTACTGATATCATGTTCGCTTGATTACTTATTAAACCCGAAGAACCCCACCCCGCCAAAACTACACTTTGTCTCCCCTCCCCGCAAGCGGGGAGGGGATTAAGGGGTGGGGTGCAATGACTGTGGAAATCATAACTAATTATGCGAACATGATATGATTTACCAGATGTTACAGCAGAATATAACAGTGTTAATCTTCTACACTTACTTTCCTGAGTTTAATTAATTAGACCTCTTGCATAAGTTGAATCGACCCCCCTTGTGTATACATAAGTCTGAAATAGTTGATTAACCAAGGTTTTACCCCACCCTAACCCTCCCCTTATAAAGGGGAGGGAACAAAATATCTGATTTCCCCCCATTTATAAGGGGGGATTAAGGGGGGTAATTCGACTTTTGTGTACACCGTAGCCTTCACAAGGGGAGGGTTGGGGAGGGGTGATTCAAGGATTTTTGCAAGAGGTCTATTGCATAGTAGTGAAAAAGCCACCTAAAACTAGGTGGCTTATCTATAATAAAAATTACTTAAATTTCAAACAGCAATTATTCCTCAATACAACTGGGAATACCCAGAACAGCACAGGGGAAATTAGAACCTAAACCCTCAATCATGGGATGATTAACAGAGTTGCAACCTAGAAATAGAATATCAGCAGCTTCTGATTCAACAACTTTGTTAAGTTCTATAGCAATGGAGCCAAACCGCAGGTGAGATTTAAAGGAACCTTGCCATTCTTCAGCCAAACTCCGTGCTTGCCAGAGAATTATATCTGCTTGTTGTAGGGGAGTGATAGCTGTCTGTAACTTGGGTTGAGTTAATACCTGTGTGACAGACTTTGATACCAGATTAACTTCACATTCCAATGAAGGCTGTTGTTGTGGAAAAGTCAAGATATTTGGATACTGACTACTTTGATTATCTTCTATTACATAAACGGCTTGAACCGTAACTTCTGCATTAGTGGCTAAACGCGTTTGATGGGCAATCCAAAAAGCAATATCTAATGCTGTATGACTTTTAGGAGATGCGTCATAAGCAACAATTAAGTTAATTGCTTTTGAGCTTTGAGGTTTTTGAGAAAAAGGTTTTTTTGGTTCTGGCAACAGTACCATTTGTTCAATTAAGTCATCTCGACCTGTGGCACTTTGCAGACGCGCTAACATTGGCTTAATTTGCACAGCTTTACTTCTCCCAATGAAATGAATTAGTAATGAGAAGCAGGGCGACCAATTTTAGATTTTGGGCTTCGGCTACACTCAGTCGAAGGATTTTGGATTTTAGATTGAGTGACGAGAACCAAAATTTCAAATCTTAAATCAGTCAAGGAAACCCCAATAATAACTGTATTACAGCCAAAGTCTTGGGGGTTCCTTCCATTGCCTACGGAGTTAGCTGACGGGCTAAGACTGGAAGGTGTCTCTCTCTTAGGAGTGCTGAGTGCTGAGTGGTGAGTGCTGAGTTAAAACTTTTTACTCTTAAATTGCCGCTCTCTGCAAGATTAGCCCCAAACATTGGTTCCTCCGTTCCAAATTCAGCTTTCATGAATTTGAATTAGGCTACCCACTAAAAAAATGATAATCTAATTTACTCGTCTTGGGCAAAATATCGATCGAGGAAATTTAGGGCGTGGTTGCGGAGTTCAAAATACTCTTTTGAGTTTCGCATGGCGGCGCGATCGCGTGGATGCTCAAAAGGAACTTCTAATATCTCTCCTATACTAGCAGCTGGACCATTAGTCATCAAGACGATGCGATCGGACATATAAATTGCTTCATCTACATCGTGGGTAATCATCATCACTGCCTGACGATTATTTTCCCAAATATCCAATACCTGCCGCTGCAATTTACCACGAGTTAGCGCATCTAGTGCCCCAAAAGGTTCATCCATTAGCAACATTTTGGGACGAATTGCTAAAGCTCTGGCAATACCTACTCGTTGTTTCATACCTCCAGAAATTTCATCGGGATATTTGTCAGCCGCCGCCGTCAAGTTTACCATTGCCAAGTGTTCATTTACAATGCTAATTTTCTCAGATCGATTAGCATTTTTTAACACTTCATCGACAGCTAAACGGATATTTTCTCGCACTGTTAACCAAGGTAACAGCGAATAATTCTGAAATACCATCATCCGTTCGGCTCCTGGCTCACGGATTTCTTTTCCATCTAGCCGCACTGAGCCGGAAGTCGCTTTTTCTAAACCCGCTACTATCTTTAGTAGAGTTGATTTTCCACAACCAGAGTGACCAATTACAGAAATATATTCATCTTCATCAATCGTTAGATTAACGCCATCTAAAACGACAAAGTTATCTTTATCAGGTGTCGGATAAGACTTGACTAAATTTTCAATTTCTAAAAATCCGCGGCGGGGCATAACTTTGGTCTGAGTATTAATAGGTAATGAGGTATATTCCATCATCAAAATGCTCCAGAAATAATTTAGTCATCAGTCAATATTTGAACTTGGAATTTAAGACATGAAAAACTTAGTAGGAGCATTAGCCCTGATGGCAAAACTATTTAGATAGCCCACCGGATCGCTGGGGTCGAAGCTTTTCTTATCTATAAATACTTCTGGTGGTTCGACCTTGTAATCATCCTTGGGACACTGAATGCCCATTTCAGATGCTATCTCCCGATATAAATCTGCTCTCCAGCCAAGTTCTGCTAGTTTATCGGCATTTTTGGGGAATTCCTTTATTTGTCCCCACCGCGCTGCTTGTGTCATCAACCACATACTTCTGGATCTCCATAAGAATGTGGAGTGTTCTCCTGGCTGTTTGGGAATGTTGTCAGGAATATCGAAGAAAATCGTGGTGTCAGCAGCTTTGATGGTGCGGTCTTTACCGTCAAAGCCGCCATAGTTGTAATCGCCGAGAATTGCCGGACCTGTAAATTTCGCAATTGGGGCATTTTTCTTTTTAGGTCTAGCACCTGTAAAGGAACGGTCTGTTATCAGTTCGGCGACTTCTTGGCGGTTTTCTGCTTTGCTGCAATACTGACAGGCTTCAATCATCGCCTTGACTAAAGAACGATAGGTTTTGGGATATTTCTTGATGAAAGATTCCATCACGCCCAAAAGCCGATCTGGATGTCCCAACCAGACTTCTTTGCCTTGTGCAAAGGTGAAGCCGATGTTTTCGTTACCTGTTATTGCCCTTGTGTTCCAAGGTTCTGCAACCATGTAAGCTTGCATTGCACCAATCCGCACATTTGTCACCATTTGGGGGGGTGGAACGATGATGACGCGAAACTCTTTAAGGGGATCAACACCTGCGGCAGCGGATAAGTAACGGATAAAGTATTCGTAAATGGAGGAACTTAATACTACTGCCCAAACTCTGTTTTCTGGCGGTTGCTTGTCAAAGTAACCTCGGAAATCGCGCCCAAAGGCTTCTAAAGCACCATCGCCATATTTTTCTTGATACTCGTACCACGGACGTAGCCCAAAATCCCACATGGCTTTGTTCATGGTCATGGCGTTACCGTGGCGGTGGATGGTCATGGCTGCACACAAGGGGGCATGGCGTGCGCCTTCAGCACCAATTCTGGCATTAGTAACTGCACCAGATACCACAGGTGAAGCATCTAGGCGACCAAAAATTACACCATCGCGGGAGGTGGCCCAACTGGCTTCGCGGTTGAGTGTAACGTTCAAACCATACTTGCGGAAGAAGCCTTTTTTCCAGGCGATCGCAAATGGCGCACAATCATTAACGGGAACGTAACCAACTGTCAGATCGGCTTTTTCTAGGTCGCCGCTTTTAACTACTGGTTGCACAGCTAAGGCTTCTTCTGTCAATCCTTTAGCTGATCTATCTCCTGAAATCCCACAGGAGGACAGCGCCATTCCCGCCGTTGTTGCTCCTATTCCTTTAATAATATCTCGTCGAGTCCAATTAATATCACCCATTCTTGTAGCTCCATTGGTGATGAATTATCACGTTCCAGGCACAGAGTCATGTTACATCTTGCTGTTTTGATAGCAGCCGAATTTTGTTAGTTGGAAGTTTTAGGGCGATGGGTTACTAATTCTTGGATTTTGTCCACGGCAAAATCTAGAATTAACCCAGTTACACCAATTACCAACACAGCTAAAAAGACTGAACTCAAGTTTAAGCGACTCCATTCATCCCAGACAAAGAAGCCGATACCAATACCGCCTGTGAGCATTTCCACGGCGACGATTACCAGCCAAGCTATGCCTAAACTAATTCGTAAACCTGTAAAAATATACGGCAAACTTGCAGGCCAAATGATTTTTGTAATCCGCCGCCAACGTGGCATTTCCAACACTCGTGCCACATCTAAATAATCTTTGGGAACGCTAGAAACTCCTAAAGCGGTATTAATAATTGTTGGCCATAAGGAAGTAATAAAGATGACAAAAATGGCTGAAGGATCTGCTAAATTGAAAATTGCTAAGGCGATGGGTAGCCAAGCTAGGGGCGATACAGGTTTAAAAATTTGAATGATCGGATTGAGCGCTAGCATTGCCGGTCTGGACATCCCAATTAGAAACCCCAGAGGAATCGCTACTACCGCACCCAACAAAAAGCCTACTAATACCCGGCGCAGACTTGCTATTAACAACCAACCAATTCCCAAGTTCCCTGGGCCTCGCTGGTAGAAGGGATTTAAGATGTAGTCTAGATTAGCAATTAACGCTTCTGGTGGGGTGGGCATCAATTCATGGTTGGCAAGTGCAACAATCCACCACAGCACAATTATTCCCAAGAACCCCAACACAGGTAGAAAGAAGACATCTCTAACGACGACAGGTTTTGTCTTTTTCCAAGCAGCTTGTCCAGCGATCGCAGCGATCGCTGCTAAATTTAATTGGAATATCATTTACAACCTCAACAGATTTAAGTGCAGGTACAAAGAATCCGAGCAGTACCAGCCTTGGACACCGATGAGATCGGAACATTATAAAAAAAATGCCGTCTCTTCAGTCTCCTCTCAATGCCTACGAAGTTAGCTGACGGGCTAGGGCTGAGAGAT
>NZ_JAVRCI010000057.1:0-44500 GCF_034530835.1 Nostoc sp. DedQUE12b
GTTCTTCACCCAGCAGTTTGCGTGTGAGTGCCAAAGCTTGGATGTAAAGGGGTTCAACTTCGCTGTATCTGCCTTGGGAGTAGTAGAGTAACGCTAGGTTGTTGAGGCTAAGTGCGACATCTGGATGTTCTTCACCCAGCAGTTTGCGTGTGAGTGCCAAAGCTTGGATTAAAAGCGGTTCAACTTCGCTGTATCTGCCTTGGGAACGGTAGAGTGCCGCTAGGTTGTTGAGACTAGTGGCGAGAGATGGATGTTCTTCACCCAGCAGTTTGCGCCTGAGTGCCAAAGCTTGGATGTAAAGGGGTTCGGCTTCGCTGTATCTGCCTTGGGAGTAGTAGAGTAACGCTAGGCTGTTGAGGCTAGCGGCGAAATTTGGATGTTCTTCACCCAAGCGCTTTTTAGTGATTTCTAGACATTGTTCATACCAGGGTAAAGCTTGGTTATATAAACCTTGAGCATTATAAAATGTAGCGTTGCCGATGAAAGGCCAAAATAAATCATCATCGCTGACGTATTGAATGAGATGATTCGCTACTTCTGCTATATGAGGAATGGCGGGAGAAACGGCGGTGATTTGCTCAAGGGTGGACGAGTTAGGAATATCTTGGGCAACTGCTACCATTACCTTGCAAAAACTTCGCTTTAATTCCTCCCCCTTATCTAAACCTGTAAGCTTATATTGAAAAAACTCCCGTAGCAGTGGATGTAGTTGATAGATTCCCTCACCTTTGCGCTGGAGTAAATGCAGATTCAGCAACTTATCATCTCTAATTTCTTCTAAATCTTCTTCATCTTCTTCTGGTAAACACTGTTCCACCAAGTTCCAGGGTATGGATGCGGCGGCAAATAAACTCAATAAACATCCCAATTGCTTATCGTCGTCTTCTAATTCCTGCCAACTCAACTCAAAGGCTGCTAACACACCTCGTTGTGCTGTCATGTCGGCTTCCAACTTAGATTTAGACAAAGAACGCTCATCTAATCGCTTGTTCTGCAACCGCCGCAACATCTCAGCTAAAGATAAATCCTGTTTCCGCGCCAGATAGCGCCCGACTAATTCCACACCCAAAGGTAAATATCCCAGCCACTCACACAACTGATTTGCTAAAGCTAATTCTTTTTCAATTCGCTCTGGTGTTTCTTTGAGTAAAGACCTCAACAACTCCAGCGCCGCCTCTGGTTGCAGTACATCTAAAGATAACTGTGCGATGCGTCCCAAGTTTTGGCGCGTAGTCATCAACACTTTAAACCGAGAAGGTAGCGACTGTAAGTAAGGCTTAACTTCCTCGTAGTCGCTGACATCATCCAACACTAACAGCACATCACCCTCACGCCAACGCCGCCAACAGTATTGCACTTGGGCGAGTAAATCAAAATCTTCTGGCGGCTTTAAATCAAGCTGTGTTCTGGCAAACTGTACAACTTGAATGCCCACATCCCCAGTCTTTGCTAGCAACCAGCAAAGCCCACCGTTGTATGTTTCGCGGCGCTGGATTGCATATTGTAGGGCAAGTTCTGTTTTACCGACTCCACCCATCCCGGCAATAGCTGCGATCGCAACTTGTTTATTATCCTGCAAAAGTTGATGGAGATTTTGCAATTCTTCTTCACGCCCAACAAAATCAGCCACCCCACTCAGGGGTAAATTTTGTGGTATTCCAGTAGGGGGATTTAACTTTACCCGTTCCCGTTCGGGCGGCTGTAGTCAGAAGTTAAAGGTATTGCCAGAAACAGTATTAGTTCCGCCTTTAATGATTATCCCTTTATAATTTTCAATAGTTTGAGTCAATTGCGGTTGAGCTTCTTTAGCCAATGCTGCGACAGCTTGAGCAATTTCAGGATCTTTCTTCGCCGCTTCCTCTACTTGCTGCCCAATAAGATAAGCTTGACCGTAATCTAAAGGTTGCGTTTTAGCCTGTTCGATAACCTTCGCCGTGCTAGGTTCCTTGCGCTTCAGCAGAACTAACAACTTTTCGCCTTCGTTCCAAGCCTTTTCACCGATGATTTCCCCAGTTTTTTCAAAGGCTTTGGTGATTACCAAAGTTGCGATCGCAGCAGCTGTCAGTGATACTGGCTCCATAAGTTTGCCAAAGTATACGAGATTTCACTTATGATTCTCAGTTTAACAGAGCTAGGGCGAATGAAATGAGACTGTTGGCGAATTAATAAAAGGTCTAACCCATAATTTCTGATTACTCTGATTTCAGTCCGTTGAAACGGACTTGAGCTATTAGCCCGAAATTTATTTCAGGGCGGGAAAGCAACGCCAAACCAATCTTTTAGGGGTGAGTAGCTGCGGTTTATAATCACCCTTTTAAATTTAAAGGGACGACTTCAACAGGTGAAATCGCCCCTTTAAACTTATAAAAGTGAAATATTCTCTATCTGCTTACTCTGGCAGGTTCAACCCACTCATCCCAAGAGCTATCGTAGCCATCATAAGTAATTTTATAAAGATCGTTGCTAACTTCTAAAACCTGCCCTGGATACCATTTTCCTTTCCACAAAATTCTCACTGCATCGCCAGTTTGAAATGATGCCCGAAAGCGTGCAGTGCCAACCCATTCATCCCAGGAACTATCATAACCATCGTAGGTAATATAGCACTTCTCATCATTAACCTTAAGTACCGTTGCCGAATACCATGTTTCCTTCCAAAGAACTTCAGCTTTTTGTCCTACAGAACAGGGTGAAGCAGCAAAAGCGCTTGGTATTAATGTTCCTACCCAAGTTGCCATAAAGATGGCACCAAACAATACTTTATTTTTCATGATTATTTCTATCCTCAAACAGTAAAACCAAATTTTGATGGTGATTTCTGGAAATCTACTTCAAAATTTGCAACTAACTGTTACTATTTTTGTGGGATTTATTTAGCGATCGCCTCAGCAAAAATTATGAATTTATACCGCCGAATGTGAAGATAGCACCGCAGGATTCCGCATTTAAAAATAACAGTAGTTACTGATTTTACGAATTTGGCATCAATGTATAGTAGTGCTTATACCAAAGCTGAACTCCACACGTTATTCATTAGATATCTTGCAAAATTCCCTAATACTTCACCCCTTAATCCCCTCCCCAAAGCATCGGCTACAGTGTACGCACAAGTCGAATTACCCCCCTTAATCCCCCCTTATAAAGGGGGGAAAAAAGAAATTTAGTTCCCTCCCCTTTATAAGGGGAGGGTTAGGGTGGGGTAATTCGAGAACTGGTAGTGATTCGATAACTTGTGTGTACACCGTCACCGATACTTTGGGGAGAGGACACAAAACATAGCTTTGGCGGGGTGTCGTTCTTATCTGTGATTCATGCAAGAGTTCTATTTTTTAATTCCCCTTTCTAAATCTCATTTCATAAAGTCCGAGCAAGCTTGCTGCTACTAGCAAAGGTAAGAAATAATAAACTCCCCGATAAGCTAACATTGAACCCAAAACTGCCGCCGCCGAAACTTTTGAAGAAAGAATCAGTAAAATTATAGTTTCAAATACACCCAAACCACCGGGGACATTACTAACTACACCTGCAAACATCGCTAGTAAATAAATTCCCAAAAAGTCTAAATATGACAAAGATATATTGCTAGGAAGTAAAGCATAAAGAACTGCTGCTGCAAGAATCCAGTCAAAACTAGAAATTGCTATTTGAGCCAGAGATATTTTAAAAGAAGGAAATCGGAATTCATGTCCACGAATTATTAATGGATGCTTGATAAAAATACTTTCTAGTAAGTAAACTGCAACTAATAGCAGAAAAATTACGCCGATGGGACGCACAGTAGCAAAAGGTAAATGCAATTGAGTGGGAATCTTCAGGGGATTGATGATAAATAAGAAACCTGCAACAGCAAACATCCCCAACCAAAAAGTAAAATTTGCGAAAGCAATTACTTGAGCGATCGCAACTGCTGGCACTCCCCAACTAGCATAAAATCGATAACGGATAGCACTACCAGTTAGCAAAGCAAAACCGATAGTATTACTAAATGCAGAGCTAATAAAGTTAGTAAAAGCTATCTTATTCCAACTTAGAGAACTATTAATGTAGTTAAAACCTAAGATATCGTACCCAATCATCACTACATAGCCCAAAGCTGTCAGCCAAATTGCCCAACTTAAGCGACTTTTGGGAATAGCAGCTAGAGAGTTGAGGATATCACGATAATTATACTGATGTAATTCGCTAGCGATCGCCCACAGGGAAAGCACTAACAGCAACAAGCCAAACAAAGAACTGAAATTGAGTCCCAGCTTTTTAACCATCATGAAGAAACTTATTCTAACTCTTGACTTTTAATTTACAACCAGTCGCAAAGTTTTCATCCTGTTGACACAGCATCGACATATCATTTGCATAAGATTTTGAAGGCAAGCACCGATTACCCCATGCTCAATTTCCTTCAAAGATGAACTACAAACAATCTAAAATTCTCTTGCTATTTTCAGTATTAACGCTAGTTGGCTGTAATTTATCCCAAAGTGTCGTAGCAAAACCACTGCAACAGCAGGATTTACAAACAAAGCCTTCCGTTCTACCAACCCAGCGCAATACTAGCAACTCAGAAACTCTCCTAACCTATAAAATTGAAACTTATGATAGTCAAGTAATGAATGCAAGTCGCACTTATGGCGTTTCTTTACCTCCTGGCTATGAGCAAAACCCAAAACAAAGGTATCCTGTAATCTTTCTCCTCCACGGTGGACATGGAAGCCCCACTGATTGGTTTAATCAGAATAAGGGACAAGCTCTCAAGACTCTAGAACAACTTTATACTACAGGTAAGTTGCCACCCAGCATCATCATTACACCAAATGGCAACGACAAGCGCAGCTCTAGTCCCTATCGAGATCCCGAATATATCGATGGCCCTAACGGTAAAGTCTCTACAGCTATAGGCGATGAGTTAGTAAAAGTTGTGCAAAGCCGTTATCGTACAATAAATAATCCAAATTTTTGGGCAATAGGTGGTTTATCTTCTGGTGGTTGGGGAGCAATCAATGTGGGATTACACAACCTGGATCGTTTTTCGATTTTATTTAGTCATAGTGGTTATTTTAATGATAAAAGCGGCCCAGCAAATAGCCCAATATTTTATATCAAAACCATTCCCCTACAAGCTCAAAAAAGGTTGAAAATTTACCTAGATTCGGGTACATCAGATATTGAAGAACTCGGCGAAGCAGAACGATTTAGTAAAGTACTAAACCAACTTAAAATTTATAATTTATTTCGTCAGTTTCCTGGCAGTCACACTTGGCAATACTGGCGGAAGCATTTAGCAGATTCATTAACATTTGTTGGCGAACAATTTAGAACTTCTGAAATAGCCAACATGGCTGATATTTTAAATATTAACCAAAATAGCAATACTCAAAAAAATTAAAAACACCTAGCAGAAATAATCCTGTTTTGCCAAAACGTTAATGTTTGAAAATCAATGTAAAAAACTCTACTGCAATTTTTCAGCAGATTAATTATAGTAAGTTGTAACGAAGGTGATTTTTTTACCTTTAAAAGAGTATGAAAATTTATAAATTGTTAATTAGCTTGGTAGGAGCGATCGCACTCTTCACTGGCGTAGGTTATTATTATGTATTCATCTTAGGTGCGCCACAACTAGACCCACCCAAAAAAGAGGCAAATACTGGGCTAAAGTTTCAATTAGCAACCTTCAACTCCCAAGCGATGGGTGCAGTCCGTAACTACGGCGTGATTTTACCCCCTAGTTATAGCAAAAATCCCCAAAAGCGCTACCCTGTGATATTCTTACTACACGGTGGTCATGATGATGCTTGTGCTTATGCTGATAAATATGCACTCTTAGACGTATTGCATAAACTTTATCAAAGTGGAAAATTACCGTCATCGATTGTGATTACACCTGATGGTAATGATAATCGCGGTTCTAGTCCTTTATACGACCCCGATTACTTTGATGGCCCGAATGGCAAAATGGGGACTTTGATTGGTTCAGAATTAGTACAAGTTGTCAAGTCGCGCTACCGCACTTTGGAAGAACCCCAATTTTGGGCGCTAGGAGGTTTATCTTCTGGAGGATGGGGTGCATTTAATATTGGATTACGCTATCTCAACAACTTTCAGATTTTGTTTAGCCATAGCGGTTACTTTACTGATGACAGCGGTTCACAAAATAGTCCTCAACAAATTGTGCAACAGCTACCAGTCAAAGACAGAAAGCGATTGCGTGTTTATCTAGATGCAGGTGTGAACGATACTAATTTGCTAGCTTCTACCAAAGCCTTCAACGAAACCTTAAATAAATTAGGCATTGCTCACGTATTTTATGCATTTCCTGGAGGTCATGGTTTGTCTGGTGCAGATGTAGGCTGGAACTACTTTCACAAACATCTTAAAAATTCTCTCTCCTATGTCGGAGAACAGTTTAAACAATTAGGAGTTAAGAGTTAAGAGTTTTAACGCCAAAACAAATGACAAATGACAAATGACAAATAATTTAAAAACTCAGATTGGACTTTGGAGTGCAGCTTTACTAACAGGTTTAGTCGGAGTAGTAAATTTATTATCAGCAGTGACACCTAACCTGTATGGGCGGACTCACTGGTTAAAGGAATTTTTACCATTTGAAATTCGTGCCAGCGGTCATATATTTGCAGCGCTGACTGGGTTTGTTTTATTAACACTTGCTACTAATTTATTACGCCGTAAAAGAATAGCCTGGTTACTTACCATTGGTTTACTAATAATTTCCATTTTCAGCCATTTGCTGAAGGGACTGGACTATGAAGAGAGTCTACTCTCTGGAGTTTTGCTGCTGCAATTAATCTTGATGCGCCATTATTTCACGGCGCAATCAGACCGTCCTTCAATTGCACGGGGAGTCAGAGTGCTGATAGGCGCTTTATTATTTACTCTGGCATACGGAACTATTGGATTTTACTTGTTAGACGGCAAATTTTCAGAGAATTTTAATTGGCGAGAAGCGATAGTTCAGACTTTGGCAATGTTCTTCACCGAGGATAATTGGGGACTGCAACCAAAGAGTCGATTTGGAGAATTTTTTGCTAATTCTATCTATGTTATTACCGCAGGTACTATTACTTATGCAATGGTAATGCTCTTGCAACCTGTGTTTTGGCGAAATCTAGCAACTACAAATGAGCGAAGAAGAGTTAAAGAAATTGTCGAGCAATATGGATGTTCTTCTTTAGCAGCGCTCACTCTCTTAAATGATAAAAGTTATTATTTCAGTCCTTCGGGTAATAGTGTAATTGCTTATGTTCCCAAAGGACGGGGTGCGATCGCCTTAGGAGATCCCATCGGCCCCATTGAAGACCGCAAAGAGACAATTATTGCTTTCCAACAGTTTTGCCAGCGTAATGACTGGTATCCTGGCTTTTACCAAACTATGCCCGATGATGTTGAGCTTTACAAGTCATTGGGGTTTAAGGTACTCAAGATTGGAGAGGAAGCGATCGTTGACTTAAAAAGTTTTACCTTACAAGGTAAAGCCGGTAAAAACTTTAGACCATCAATCAGTCGTTTAACTAAGCTAGGATACCGAATCGAGTTTTACCAACCACCCATCGCCAATGATTTATTGCACCGGCTCAAATCTGTGAGTGATGAATGGTTGAAAATGGTGCAAGGTTCAGAAAAACAATTTTCTTTGGGTTGGTTTGACGAAGCTTACCTGCGAGAGTGCGAAATTGCTGTGGTGCATAATCCCGAAGGTAACATCAGCGCCTTTGCCAACATTATTCGGGAGTACCAACTTGACGAAGCGACTATTGACATGATGCGACATCGCTCATCTCTTGAAAATGGCACAATGGACTTTCTATTTATTTCCCTGCTCCAGCATTTTAAAGAGAATGGCTACGACAGCTTTAATTTTGGTCTTTCTGCGCTTGCTGGAGTTGGAGACAACCCAGAATCACGCCGCTTAGAGAGAGTATTGCACTATCTTTATGAGCATTTGAATCGCTTCTACAATTTCAAAGGATTGCACGCCTACAAAGATAAATTCCGCCCCAGTTGGGAACCACGTTATTTGGTTTACCCCAGTTTAGCTGCCTTACCAGATGTAGTTGTAGCATTAATTCGTGCAGATTCAGGCGATCGCCTCTTCGATTATTTCAAACCCGGAGCCTAAATGTGGGAAAAAATAATGTGCTGGCAGAAGTTGTCAGCAATACCATAACACCTCATTGCATAGTGATGAGGAGCTACGCCTACACAACTTGGCATTTATATGATACAATTGTACTATAAAAGTATGAATGTCCGGTAAGTATGCAACGCGAAGTACAGGTTTGTCAAGTCCGTAGCGAATAAACTCAAACAAAGTTTGCGCTACTCTGCGCTATACTTTGCGCCTCTCTGCGTTTAAACTTAAACCCTCAATTGTCCACAAATTTACTAAACCGTATACAAAGTTTGGTAATCAATTTATTGTGTGTTTGCTCTTCAATTTTGCACAGTTTAACAGGCTTTAAAAGATTCTTGACCTTTATCTGGAAGGTAGCAATATGACGAATAATAAAATTTCTCTAGTAGAGCTAATCAAAATTTTTGCACAATATCGCAACAATATTATCGTCAATATCAAGCACCTGCAAGAACATTATCAAAGAACAGGTATCAAGCGTATTAAAGGCGTGAGAAACGAAAATGGGGAACTGCTTCAGCCTTGGTTGCGAACAGAAAATATAGATAATGCTGAGTATGTTGGTATAGGCAATTTTCAGTTTAATCGCAATACTGCTACTATCAATATGCTTATCAAACGTCAAGTTAAACTTGCCAAAGTTGAAGACCAAACCCCCGCTATTGAGGTAGCAGGTTTGCTAGTAAATGACCTCAATAGCTTTAAGAATTACACGATTGTCAGTGACGGCAAAATAAACGTCAAGTCCTTACAAATCAAAATCAGCAGTAAAAAAGCCTTTGACTTGCTCAAAAAAAAAGGTGTGTTGAATGCAAAAGAATTTGACTTCCGTGCTGAACATACTATTCAATTAGATAACTTGCCGCTTGTAGCTGCAAATAGTCGTTACAGCAGCATTGATGGACTATTCAATCAACTCGCAGAAATTAAAGTACTTACTAGTATTATTTCTGCTCACTTAAGAAAGGAGTCAGTTTTATTTGTAGCAGGACAATTAGATGAATTTAAAAAGCACTATCTGTCTAAAAATGTTTACATTAACTTCCCTACAACTAATGAATACACAGACATCCATGAAGCTCTAGTTAATGGTACTCTTGACTCAAGATTGAGCTATAAAATCGACATTGGTAGTCAAGATATTCTGAACCTGAGTAAGTTTCCCTCTGCAAACAAATTTCTGAATAGAATGTATCGTCTTTATGATAAATTCACTGGAGAAATTATCATCAAGCCGAGTTTTGAGATGGCATTAAATGAAAATCTCACTTTTAGGCACAGGCTACTATCATCACGTACCAAGATTACGAAAGTTGACGAGTTGATGAAACCAATTTTTGATGATTTTCTTGGACTTGAGCCAAATGGCATAGTTGTAGATATTCTTAAGAAAGTTGGTGCTGATAGTTTGGCGCAGTTATTGCAAGAGAAACAAGCAGGTAAGCAGATTGGCAAAGACGAAATGGTTGAAGCTTTAACGATGGCAAATAACAAGCTAGAACAATATGTAGAAAATATCTACCAAAAGAAGATTTATCCTTTGGTATTTTACATTGGTTGTACTGGAGTATTGCCAGAAGAAATAAAAGCCAAACCCATGACTGCTGAAGAAGCTGCTGCTAAATACCCAAATTTGCAATTTTCTAAAAATGAGCAAGAAGGCAGTTTTTTTGCAGTTGGTGATAGTATTATCAGCATCTATGCCAAAACTGAATTCTATAGTAAAAAGGTGCCTATCCTAAATAATTAGTGAACAGCAAGATACCCGAATTCTCAAAAAATTCGGGTATCTGTCGGCTTAAATTCTCACAAATCAAATTAGATTACTACAGCAGATTGCAAGTCAACGAGGTACAAAATGCAAGACTTAAAATCAGATAGATATAAAAAGTTTCTATCTCCTGCCGGCGCTCGCAGACTCGTTCAGCAGTTAGCCCCGCTAATAACCTTAATCACATCACCCCACTTGCAATCTGATTTCATTTAGTCATCATCATTTTGATCTCTCCAATCTGGTTCAATATAATCAAAATCAATCCTTATTTTTGTGGTTATTATTTCAACTTCATCTACTTCTATATCTTCGTCAAATTTTCCAGATTCGTCTATTAGTATTATTAAGACGGTTACGTCTAAATCTTTTTGCTTTTCGATAGTGTTGGCTCCTATCCCAACATCTTCGCCATCTATAGAATCCCAAACTGTAAAGTAAAAGTTGCATTCAATACTAATATCAACGTTAAGCTCTGCCTGAACAACTAAAGTGTCATTATCAAATTTTATAGGTCTAAAAATAATGTTAGGTTTCTTGATAATCTTAAATTTATTTCCCTCATGACTTACATTCGTTATTTCATCTTCATATTGATAAAAAGAATTAGCTTCTATATGAATATCGAAATCAAAAATTTGGTTTTCTAGTGTATGAGTGATGGCCTCTTTTATAAAATCAAGCTCTCCTTGATAATATTTTTCCGATAATTGTCTACATATATTATAAGGTTTTACTTCTTGAAATAACTCAAAACATTTTGACAAGCTCTCAAGAAACACAAGATTTTGTGAATGAGTACAATATTGCTTCCAATCATTATCTATTGAAATCACTAAAACTTTTTTCATATTTTTTTTAGCCCATGACTCAAGAGACATTAAAGCCATAGCATCAGGAAACTCATTTTTCTTTTTCCCTGTACCTGCAAATGGTGATTTATTTTTAAAATATTTGTTTAACAGTTCAGAGACTTCTACGTTACCTTGAACTTGAATTATTTCTACAGATGTTGTTTCAATAAAATTCTCTAAACGATCATACGCAATTTCTTCTGGTTTCCGCCCTTGGAAAAGTGATGCTTTTATCAAATCAATGTCACCTTCAAATTGACAATATGTTTGGGCATCTTTTAAAATTCTATCAATATCTGTATACAGAGATTTCGGTATTTCTTCTAAATGATTGAGAACTTCATTTTTAACAACTTCAGAAATAAGAATTTTTATAGATGTATCACTAAATTGCCCTAGTTGCTTAAGTAACCCTGATTCTAGCTTTAAGCCTTCAGCCTTAAAAATTGATGTATCTAAACTTATGGCTTGAATTTCCTGTTTTTCAATTAGTTGTTTTATTTTATCAAATTCCATTTTTTTGCTTTTATAAAAACTATGTTAACAAGTGTGTAACTTTTCGATTGCGCTATCCTGCCTCCTGCCTCTAAACCCGTAGCTTCGTACTTTATACAAAGGAAAACTGCTGTAAATAATCTATTTTTGCTTAAGAAGCTGCTTATTTTCCCCCAAGTGCTGACTGAATAACTAAATGAGCAATGCCACTAAGTCCTATCCCAAAACCCGGAACTATAAATAGAACCATCATGGCAAAAAGTCCGAATTGGGTATATTCCAGTGGCTTTAGCTGAGGAAAAATCTCACTGAAGACATGAAAGCCGTCGAGTGGTGGAATTGGTAGTAGATTAAACAGAAATAAGGTCAAATTTATCCGAGCTGCTAAGTAAAGAAATTCGGCACTGAATAGTCCTGAAAGACTCAAATTAGCGAGAATTTTAAGCATCATAATAAATAAAATACCTAAAGCCAGATTTGATAATGGCCCAGCAGCGGATACCAAAATATTGCCTAGCTTACCTGAGCGAAACTTAGATGGGTTGACGGGCATTTGTCCCCAAGCTATACCCATGAGACAGAGAAAGATGAGCGATTCTCTGCCCATGTGAACTACAGGATTAAGCGTCAGATGACCAGTTTGTTCTGGAGTGTTATCTCCCTGACTCATCGCAGCCCAGCCGTGAGCAAGTTCATGCAAAGTGATGGAAAATATGACAATTACAACGATTCTGAAAAAATGAATCGGGTTTGTGATTAGTGTTTCGATAAACATATATTCTGGCTTGTGGTGTGGTTAAAGCTGAAATCCGCGCTTTCTGAAGACACGCAGGAAAAAGTTACCCAATTTAAAAACTGCAAACCTTGAGAATCAAGGTTGCTCACAAATAAATTAAGTAAGTTATTTTTGCGTGGCTTCCAAAACTAGTTAAAAATCTATGCAGATGTTGGTTATTGAGAATAAAGCGAATCAATTGCTTGAAATCAGCTTTTTCTCACCATAATGATATGAGTTCTCATCTATACCTGCTGCAATGCATTGGAAAGCTGAGTAACACAGTATTTGTATAATAATTTACTATATTTTAGTAATGCCCCATGTATGTAATAACAAGCTAGTTATGTCAATGTTATTAAAATTACACCGTAAAAGTCTATAGTAATTGTTCGTATATTTTTTAAATTAACTTTACTCACTTTTTGGCTCGTTAATTACTTATATATCTGCAAAAGCTCAATTTAAAGAATTTAATGGTAAAAATTCCTAGTAAAGTTACGTAATATATATTAAAAATTATGTATATAAATTATCGTATTACTAATGATTTATTGGATGTTTCAGCTTGAGCGAGCAATATTTGTTCATAACTGACCATAGGTTAATTATCAGCTAGTCATTATTTTGTTGTATTTGATACTTTCAAAGTAAATATTATTTACTAAATAATTTAAAAATTAATACAGTTATTAGAAGGATATTAATGGCTTGTTGGTATTATTTTGATGCACCAACGCAATCATGATGAACAACAATGGATGAAGATCAGCGCCGTTCTTATTGGCGTGCTAATACTACTTTAATTCGTAATCTTTTAATTGCCTGGGCATTGGTTTCCCTAGTTTTCAGTATTTTGTTGGTTCAACCTTTAAATGCGATACGGTTTTTTGGCGTACCCTTTGGCTTTTGGATGGCGCAACAAGGATCAATCCTGGTATTTGTAGCCTTGATTTTCATTTATGCCTTCCAAATGGACAAGCTAGACCGCAAATACAATCCCAGCAAGCAAGACAACAAATACAATCTCAAGAAGTGAGGAAAAACCGTGTCAGTTGAAATTTGGACTATTGTATTAGTTGGACTTTCCTTCGTCGCCTACATTTATATTGGTTGGCAATCACGAGTCGAAAATAGTAAAGATTTCTTTATAGCAGGTCAAGGGATACCTTCAATTGCTAATGGGGCGGCTACCGCCGCCGATTGGATGTCAGCAGCTTCGTTTATTTCAATGGCGGGGCTGATTTCTTTTTTGGGCTACGATGGTTCTATTTATTTAATGGGGTGGACTGGCGGCTATGTACTGCTAGCATTATTACTAGCTCCCTACTTACGGAAATTTGGTAAGTATACAGTGCCAGATTTCGTAGGCGATCGCTACTACTCTAATATCGCCCGTTTGGTGGCGGTAGTTGCAGCTATTTTCATCTCCCTAACCTACGTTGCTGGACAAATGCGGGGCGTGGGCATTGTTTTTAGCCGCTTCTTACAAGTAGATATCAATACAGGTGTAATCATCGGTATGGTGATTGTCGGCTTTTTCTCTGTGTTGGGGGGGATGAAAGGTATTACCTGGACACAAGTAGCACAATATTGTGTGTTGATTTTTGCGTACCTGATTCCAGCGATTGCGATCGCTTGGTTTCTCACTGGTAATCCTATTCCCCAACTAGCATTTAGCTTCAGTGATATTGGAGAAAAACTCAATCAAATTCAGGTTGACCTGGGTTTTAAGCAATATACTGAGCCATTTGTGAACAAGTCGATGCTAGATGTGCTGTTCACCACCATTGCTTTGATGGTAGGCACGGCTGGCTTACCCCATATCATCGTCCGTTTTTACACAGTAAAGAGTGTGCGTGCAGCCCGTTTTTCTGCTGGTTGGGCATTGCTATTTATTGCCATTCTTTATACAACCGCTCCAGCCCTGTCGATGTTTGCCCGCTACAACCTGATCGATTCCCTGCACAATAAGACAGTTGCAGAAGTGCAGCAGCTAGACTGGGCGACGAAGTGGGAAAAAACTAAACTTTTGGGTTTTGATGACATAAATAAGGATGGGCGTTTCCAGTTAACTCCAAATAAAGACACTAATGAAATAAAGATCGACCCAGATATCATCGTGCTTTCTACCCCAGAGGTAGCTAAACTGCATCCGTGGGTGATTGGCTTGGTAGCGGCTGGCGGTTTGGCAGCTGCTTTGTCTACAGCATCAGGTTTATTGCTGGTAATTTCCAGTTCCATCGCCCACGATATCTACTACCGGATCGTAGATTCATCAGCCTCAGAACAAAAACGGGTGTTTGTCGGGCGGATCATGGTAGGCTTTTCCATTGTCCTCGCCGGATATTTTGGGGTGAATCCACCAGGATTTGTGAGTCAGGTGGTGGCTTTTGCCTTTGGTTTAGCTGCTGCTAGTTTCTTTCCGGTGATTTTCTTAGGGATTTTCGACAAGCGCACTAATTCTGAAGGTGCGATCGCCGGCATGTTGACAGGTTTAATTTTTACGATAATTTACATTGTCGGCGTTAAATTTGGGGGTATGGAACCCTGGTTTTTTGGGGTTTCTCCCGAAGGAATTGGTACTTTGGGGATGCTAATTAACTTCGTTGTCACCCTAGTAGTTTCTCGCCTAACGCCACCACCGCCAGCAGACATTCAAGCGATGGTAGAAGACCTCCGCAGCCCATTAATTGAAGAATCATTGATTGAAGAATAAGGTATTAAGTAGGTATAGGGAATGGGGCATTTCTCCTTCACTCCCTTATCTCCCTCATCCCCTACTGCCCTGTGCTTGCCTACTGTCCAAGTTCTTTGATGTTTTTCATCACTTGTTGGTATAAGTCGTTGTTACCCTGACTTTGAAAAATGCTTGCTGCTTGTTGTAAGTCCTTGAGTGCCCCTTGTTTGTCTCCATTGGTGGCGCGGGCATTTCCCCGGTTATTATAGGCGGGGGCAAAGTTAGGGTTGAGGCGAATGGCTTGATTGTAATCTGCGATCGCCCCCTCTAGTTCTCCATTGTTAGCACGGGCATTTCCTCGATTATTGTAGGCGATCGCATATTTCGGGTTGAGCAGAATCGCTTGGTCAAAATCATCTAATGCCCCTTTTTTATCCCCATTGGTGGCGCGGGCATTT
This sequence comes from Nostoc sp. DedQUE12b, assembly GCF_034530835.1. Classification (NCBI taxonomy): domain Bacteria; kingdom Bacillati; phylum Cyanobacteriota; class Cyanophyceae; order Nostocales; family Nostocaceae; genus Nostoc; species Nostoc sp. DedQUE12b. Next base: position 15,183 of record NZ_JAVRCI010000057.1, read on the forward strand.
CCTCGGTTATTGTAAGCTTCGGCATAGTTGGGATTTAGGCGAATCGCTTCACTGTAATCTTTAACTGCTTCTCTGTTGTTTCCCAGTGAGGCGCGGGCATTTCCTAAGTTATTATGCGCTTCGGCGTCGTTAGGGTTGATGCGGAGTGCTTGATTGTAATCTGTGATCGCTTTTTCCTTGTCTCCCAAATCAAAATAGGCTAATCCCCGCGCGTTGTAAGCAGCGCCATATTGAGAGTTTTGACTAATTGCCCTACCATAAGAAGCGATCGCAGCTTGTAAATCGCCGTTTAAATGCTGATTCTTTCCCTGAAGATAGAATTCCCCACCTCTGGATGCTGTAGCTGAACGACGGCTAGGTGTACTAACTCCTATTTCTGTCACCAAAACATTGTCATTCTTGCTACAAGAAATATTGCTAATTGCTGTCAATGTAGTAAAAATAGCTATAGTAAATACTTGATTTACCTTTGCTCGCTTTTGTCTAAATAAATGCCATCTCATAATTTAATATAAACTGCCATAACACCTGAACGCAATTAGTACCAAAATCTAGATTTTAATTCTTTAACTCAACAGTTATTTTAAGTTTTGATGGACATTTCAAGTCAATTAATAAGTTTACCTGATATTCAATAGCTTTATATAGTTATTTTAAGGAAAACATCTAGTTCATAAAGTATAAAAATTGTCAATCTAGCTTTTTGTTATTGTCATCTCTGTGCTTCTTGAAACTGAACAATTTACTCATCCTCAGTTTCACTATCTTGAGTTTTGGCAGTTAGCCGCCAAGAGGTAGTTTTTTCAATATCTACAGAGAGTTGTTCTAGATTTGCCCCTAAATCTTTTTGGAGTTTCTGAGTTAGTGTGACAGGGAAATCTAAATCAATATCTTGGGTTTGGGCTAGCCTTGCCAATTCTGAAAAAGTAGCTTTGACTGTAGTGCGATCGTAACTAGTCAGCTTATGATAAGAAGTTTCAGATATATTCTGAGCTTGCATGGCTTTTTTCATGCGTTCTTGTAAATGCTCAAATTCTGAATTCAACAACTTGTATTGTTGCTCAATTTGTGAATATCTAGTACTTAGTGATATTAAATCTTCTGTGGCAGGTTCGGGGCTAGCTTGGGCTTGTAAACCTAACAAATTTAAGTGGATTTGAGCAAGATAAATACAATCTAAGTAAGCATACTCTATCTGTTCTTCAGTTAGGGGACGTTTTGCCCAATCGCTTGTTTGTTCTTGTTTGTCGATATTATTAAAGCTACAAAGTGCCGTAGCTATGGTTTTGAGTTGGTAATTAGGTAATGGCAAGAGATAGTAAGGGATTTTTTTGGCCATTTCCAAAGTACAAGTAATATTTTTTGCTTTCTTATTACCGAGAAATTTTACATCGTAACTGGCATTGTGAAAAACTTTTTCAATGGCAGAATTTATCATAATTTTTTCAATAAATTCAGCTATAATATCAGGTTGATCTAAAACATCTAAAAGGTAGACGCGATCGCCACTCATATCTTGAGGATCATCTAATACCTGAATCAGCGATAATCGGGGATTACGACTTTTATAGTCAGCAACTTCTGTATCTATCCACAATGTTTTAGCGTTTGTATATTCAGCGACAATGGCACGAATTTCGCTAGCCGAAGTAAGGTAGGGCATTGACTAATATTTCCTGATATTTAAGGCATTGTAAGTAAGCCATAGTTTTATAAAGTAACATTTTGTTGGTAAGTTTGCTGGCATAAGATTGCAAAAAGGCTGAAGTTTTAAATTCGTCATAGACATCGCCAAATTGACTCAAATCTGATAACATCGAGTCACTACTGTGGAGTGGCATAGTCTACCATCAAAAGAGCTACTGTGCATCTACATTAAATTCATCGAGAGCCACAGACTGTGTGTAAAGCCATCCTGGTTAGCAGCCGTCAGAAAAATTGAATTGAGATTTCTCAAAACCGGGTGCAAAATCTTAGCTTCAAGAAATCGCCCAAATTTCAATTTTCAGTAACCTGAGCTATTGCTTAAGTACTTTTGCTACTTCACTTTTAATTGTTTTTTTAAATTTGCTCCTCACCATGACACACATCTCAATTAACCGCTTCAATTACTCAATTCGGAGACAAATAATGAAAAAACTAATTGTATTAGTAGTTAGTAGCATTTTGGTAGTTGGTACTTTTGGCTGCCAAGAGGCTCCTAAAACTGGTTCCGAAACTCCTAGCACAACTAATCAAGCCGCTCAAGCACCAGCAAAACCAGCTTCAAACACAAATCAAACTACTAAAGTGCCAAAAACACAAACTACTCCTTTAGCAGCTAGTACAGGTACTAAAGTTAAAACCGATGCTGAAAAAATGGCAGCAACAAAAGCTAAGAGCGACTTAAAAACTGAAGTTAGCGCCAAGTTGAATCAAGGCTTACCAGGTAACAAGTTACAAGTTGAAAACAAACAGAGTGAAATTATCCTCAAAGGTACAGCTGCTTCTGTTGAAGAACTTAAGAAAGCTGAAACCTTGGCTAAAGAAGTCCAAGGTGTGAAGACGGTGAAGGTAGAAGCAAAAATTGATGCTGTAAAAAAGCCATAAAAGAATAACTGAAGCTTTCAGTTAGCATCAACATGGAAGCCAAATAGAGACTTATATCTGTATAAGTCTCTATTTTGACTTGCTTAAATAAAAGTCAGGAATAGGTAGTTAATACCCAATACGCTTCGGTTAACATAATTTGTCTCTCGAAGATCCCTCAACCCCCTTAAAAAGCGGGGCTTTTTCTCCTCTTTATCTCGTTCCCAGTCTCAGACTGGGAATGCCCCTCATTGAGGCTCCGCCTCCCAACTTGCGGCAGAGCCGCCAAGAGTAGCATTTCCAGCCAGAGGCTGAAAACGAGATTTTAAAAGGGTTTTGGCTTAAGTTTACACCACTGAGCAATGCTGTGCCCCTACCGTATGGTTTATTTACCTGAAAATAGCTGTAAGGTACAAAAACCTCACCCTCAACCCTCTAATAGAATGTTTGAAATTCTATATTTTTATCTTTCAACTTCCATTATTTGAACCTCGATAAATTCGCTCCATCTGCTCTGGAGAAAGTCGTCTCATTGGAAACCACTCAAATGGAGAAACAGACTGTTTCTCATAAGGTTGAACATCATCCTGCTGGTTTTGGGGGGAACGCACAGCTAAATTGGTATTTGTAACCTCACCTCTGAACGACTCATCTATTTCTGAATCTGCAAACTCAGTTTGAGGCAAAACATAAGCGTGCTTCTGGGGATCGTATGCGAAAACTTCTCCTGTTTCAATGTGATAAATCCAAGCATAAATGCTGAGTTCCCCCTGATAAAGCTTAGAGTGAATCACTGGATATGTCCGCAAATTCTCAATTTGAGTCAGAACATTTTCGGCTATCATAATCTCTAGCAGTTCTTCTCCGTCATAGTGACTGTAGTGGTCTATAACTAGCCTTCGAGTTGCCTCTGCATATTTAAGCCAATCATGTACAAGCGGCATTTCATCGCTGAGATTATGTAACTTCATTAATCCTTTCATGGCACCGCAATGAGAGTGACCACAAATAATAATTTGGCGAATATCTAAAGCTTGAACAGCATATTCAATTGTTGCGCCTTCACCGCCATTACTTGCGCCATACGGTGGAATAATATTACCTGCATTGCGAATGACAAATAATTCACCAACTTGGGCTTGTGTAATTAGATTTGGATCGAGACGCGAATCAGAACAGGTAATAAATAGTACTCTGGGCTTTTGACCATGTGAAAGTTGCTCAAACAATTGTTGATGCGTCGAAAAATAACTAGATTTAAATTCGCGCAGACCTTTAATTAATCTTTTCATTACTAAGTTCTATAAATATTGCAGGGGGTAAGAAACAAACCACAGACAGCAGATTAAGGTAGTAAAGAGGGTTTTCTTTCTATGTTTTTACAATTATAAAGATTATTAATATTATAAATTCATTTGGTGCTTTTAATATCCTCTACCATTTGGCTGAGATGCCTTTTTCCCTCGCTCCCCTCTGTTCCTTAGCAGTCCATATTACCGTATGCGAATGCCTTGAGTCTGTTTTCAAACTAGTTATATCCTGAGATGAAAATGCGACGCTTTGTTCTCACTATCAAGCGAGGACGACAGACACAGAACAGATGATTCAAACTATACCAACTGGTTCATATTCGCACTTAAACTCTTCCTAGTTAGATGGTGTCCAGTTGAATACTTGTAATCAGGAATGACGCAAAGACACCCAGACGCAGGGATTTTTAAATTACAAGTAATTAGTCGGACATGATATTATCTGCTCTGGGAAAATTTTGATAGTCAGTTTGCGACATCAAAATTTTCGCCGCACACTGAGCGATCGCCTGCGGTAAGCCTTCTGAGTGAAGCTTGCAGGCTCACCGCAACGCGTTTACTATAATTTCCAATTCTCCGCCTTACCCTCTTGCGAATTCTTAATTAGTTGATACACTTGTTCTTCATTAGCCCAGGGAACCAGCGCCTATGGTGCACATCAAGCGCGTGGAACTTACGAACTTCAAATCCTTCGGTGGCACTACTTCTGTCCCTTTGCTACCGGGGTGTACTGTCATATCTGGGCCAAATGGTTCGGGTAAGTCTAATATCTTAGATGCACTGCTCTTTTGCCTGGGACTTTCCAGTTCTAAGGGAATGCGAGCCGATCGCTTGCCGGATTTGGTAAATAATACTCAAACGGCTAAAGGACGTGCTTCGATTGAGGCTAGCGTCACGGTAACATTTGATTTATCGGATGAAATTTCACACAAAGACGCAAAGGCACAAAGACAGGAAGTCGAGGAAGTAGGGGAAGCAGGGGAAGAAAATCCAAAATCCAAAATCGTTCGACTGAGCGAAGCCGAAGTCCAAAATCGCTCGACTGAGCAACTTGTGCCGAGCATCTCGACTTCTCTGCGAGACGCTACGCGAACGCTTGATGGAACCGGAGCCGAAGTAAGCCGAAGCCCAAAATCGGGAGAGTGGAGTGTTACTAGAAGGCTACGAGTCACTCACCAAGGGACTTACACATCGAATTACTATATCAATGGTGTACCTTGCACGTTAACAGAGTTGCATGGGGAACTAAGTAATCTACGGGTTTATCCTGAAGGATACAATGTAGTACTGCAAGGAGATGTCACCAGTATTATCTCGATGAATGGGCGAGAACGGCGGGAAATTATTGATGAATTAGCTGGGGTGGCGGCGTTTGATCGCAAAATTGTCCAAGCCAAATCAACTTTAGATGAGGTGAAGGAAAAGGAAGATAGCTGTAGGATTATTGAAACGGAATTAACTGCACAGCGCGATCGCCTTTCCCAAGATCGGGCGAAAGCTGAGAAATATCAAAAGCTTCGCACAGAATTTCTAGCCAAACAATCCTGGGAAGCTGTTTTATCATGGCGTTCCTTGCAAGCACAACAAGAAAAGTTAGTTCACGAAATTCAAACAGGCGATCGCAATTTTACTGAACTCACCACCCAACTCACAAACCTAAATTCCGAAATCGTTCAAAAAACTGCTGAACTGGAACAACTCAATGCCCACGTGAAAGCATTGGGAGAAGAGGAACTTTTAGCAGTACAATCTACCCTCGCCACCCAAGAAGCAGAACGTAAACAACTCCAGCGTCAGCTAACAGAACTACAAACAGCTTCCCAAGAAACTGCCAAACGTCTGACTCAAACTCAGCAAGAGATTCAAAAACACCATCATTCCCTAGAAGAAATTGCCGAAACACACATTGTAGAGACGCGATTCATCGCGTCTTCCCAGCAACAAAGAAATGAAGCACAGCAATCTCTAGAAACCTCCCGCGAAGCAGCCGCAGAAATCGCCTCGGCTTCAGAAGCCTGGGTGCAGCAACAAACAGCATTCAACCGTCAAATAGAAGCTTTGCTGCACACTCTAGAACCCCAACGCACGGAACAAGCACAACTCAGAGAACGTAATAATCAGTTACAGCAGCTGATCCAAGAGCAAACCCAGTTAATTGAACGCGACGAACCTCTGTTAACCCAAAAACAAGCTGAGTGTAATCAAGTTGAAACGGAATTTAACACCTCTAGCGAACCCATCCAAAATTTAGCCCAAAATCTCTCAGCTACAGAACAAGAACTGCAAATTCAACAGGAAACTCAAAAACGGTTACTGTCTGAACAACGAGAAAAACAACGCCAGTTGGATAAAATCGAGGCGCAAGCGCAAGCACAGCAAGAAGTCCAAGGAACCCAAGCGAGTAAAGTCATTTTACAATCGGGAATGCCTGGACTTTGTGGCTTAGTTGTGCAGTTAGGAAAGGTAGAACCCCGCCATCAGCTAGCTTTGGAAATGGCTGCCGGTGGACGCTTGGGACATATTGTGGTGGAAGATGATAGTGTAGCCGCAGCGGGTATTGAATTGCTCAAACAGAAGCGTGCAGGGAGGGCGACTTTTTTACCGTTGAATAAAATTCACGCTCCCAAATTTACCCAAGATGCAACGCTACGTTTTGCTAGCGGTTTTGTTAACTATGCTGTTAACTTAGTTGATTGCGATCGCCGTTACAAAGATGTATTTAGCTATGTTTTCGGGAACACGGTGGTATTCGCCAACCTGGAAGCGGCGCGGAAAAATTTAGGATTGTATCGCATCGTCACCTTAGACGGGGAACTTCTGGAAACTAGTGGTGCAATGACTGGTGGTAGCAACACTCAGCGTTCGGCATTACGGTTTGGTACGGGGGAAGCAGCAGAATCTGATGAAGCGATCGCTTTAAAAAGTCGTTTGGTGGACATTGAGCGAATTTTAGAGCGTTGTACTGAAGCGATCGCAACTTTATCAACCAAAGCCAAAAAACTCACCCAAGAACTCACAGAAGCGCGTCAAGCACGGCGAGAACAGCAGTTGCAATTGGAACAGTTGCAGAAAGACATTAAGAATTTAACAGCGCAATTAGAGGGGACGCGATCGCAACTCGCCCAAAACAGCGAAAAATTAGCCACTGCTCAATCTCGATTAGAAATTTTAGAGCGAGAATTACCAGGACAAGAAAATGAGTTGCAACAATTGCGACACGCCCTAGCAGAGTTAGAAGCATCCCAAACCCCCAGTGAATGGCAACAAATCCAGGCAACCATTAAAATCCAAGAGCAACAATTGCAACAACGCGAAACAGCGTTACGTGAAGCTGAACAAAGATTAAAAAATTTAGAAAATCAGCAACAACGTTTACAAGAAAAAATCCAAGAAGCAGAGACACGCATCGCAGAATACGAAACCCAAAAAACCTCTTGTAGAGACGCGATGAATCGCGTCTCCACACAAATCACAACGATAGACGACCAAATCACCCAAACCCGTTTATCGTTAAATCAAATGGAACAAAATTTAGGAGAAGAAAAACAAAAACGCGACGCTACAGAACTGGAAGTGCGATCGCACCTTTTACGTCAACAACAATTGGAATGGGAAATCCAAAAACTCCAAGAAACCCAAGAGAAGCGGCGAGAAGAATTAATTGCATTGCAAACTCAATTGCGGGATGTGGGAGCAGAATTGCCAAATCCCTTGCCAGAAGTTCCAGATAAAGTAGATTTAGAAGAATTGCAGAAAGAATTGCGATCGCTTACCAAACGCTTACAGGCAATGGAACCTGTTAATATGCTGGCGTTGGAAGAATACGAACGCACTCAAAACCGTCTCCAAGAACTCACGCAAAAATTAGAGACACTAGAAGGGGAACGCACCGAACTACTTTTACGGATTGAAAACTTTACCACATTGCGGCAACTTGCCTTTAAAGAAGCTTTCGATGCTGTCAACGAAAACTTTCAATCAATTTTTGCCATTCTTTCCGACGGCGACGGCTTTTTACAACTCGAAAATCCCGAAGATCCCTTTAGCAGTGGACTAAATTTAGTCGCTCACCCCAAAGGTAAACCCGTACAACGCCTCGCTTCCATGTCTGGGGGAGAAAAATCACTTACAGCCTTGAGCTTTATTTTTGCCCTGCAACGCTACCGCCCATCGCCATTTTACGCCTTTGACGAAGTAGATATGTTCCTAGATGGGGCAAACGTAGAACGATTAGCTAGAATGATTAAGCAACAGTCACAACAAGCGCAATTTATAGTTGTGAGTTTGCGTCGTCCGATGATAGAATCAGCCGAACGCACAATCGGCGTTACTCAAGCACGAGGAGCTTACACTCAAGTTTTGGGGATTAAGTTACAATCATCCAATACATCTGCTTGAGTTTTTGTTAATAATAGTGTATAGACAAACCGGATTCGAGATCAGGACTCGGTATAGAATGACCTCCGAACAGATAATTAGACGTTCCGATATATTAAACACTCAGGTGATTACCCGCGACAACGGCAAGCGGCTAGGCATCATCAGTCAAGTCTGGGTTGATATTGATCAACGAGAGGTTGTGGCTCTTGGTTTGCGAGACAGCCTGATCTCCATTTCGGGCATACCGCGCTATATGTACCTCAACAATATCAGCCAGATCGGTGATGTCATCCTGGTTGATAACGAAGATGTCATTGAAGATATCGAAGTTGAATCTCTCAGTAATTTGATTAACTGGGAAGTAATTACAGAAACAGGTGAAGTCTTAGGTAAAGTTCGAGGCTTCAAGTTCAACGGCGAAAGCGGGAAGCTTGAATCTATAGTCATTGCTTCTTTAGGATTGCCTCAAATTCCCGATCAATTTCTGAGTACTTACGAGTTCTCAGTAGATGAAATTGTCAGCACTGGCCCTAATCGATTGATTGTGTTTGAGGGAGCCGAAGAACGGGTAAACCAGTTGACAGTTGGTTTACTAGAGCGCTTGGGTATCGGCAAAGCACCGTGGGAGCGAGATATAGAAGAAGACTATGGCGGCTATGCTCCACCGCGCCAAGTTGCACCAGGTAATCAACTGCCTAGCGGAGTGCCATTACAGCCACCCAGGCAAAAAGTTCGCGCTCCCGAACCCGTAGCGCGGGAAGAAGAATGGAATGAAGACTATGTGGAAGAGGAAAGGCCACAGCGTCAGGTAATGAAAGCGCGGCAGTATGAATCTATTCAATACGAAGAAGATGAGGAAGAAGATAACTGGAGCGAGGCAACTGGCAACGACAGATATCAACAACCGCAGCCGCTAAAATATGAAGCCAAGCCCTATAACAAGCCTTATGTTGACGAATACGATGATTATGACGACGTAGACGGCGATGCTTGGGAAGATGCGCCAAAGCCTGTGAATATTCCTAAGAAAGTCAAGGAAAGACAGCCAGAATACGAAGAAGAAAGCGGATATTAAGTAATTTGTAATTTTCGGCTTAAATTACGAATTATTTCTTAGATAAGTTTAGCCCCCTCCTCGTAAGTAAGGAGAGGGCTAATTTTTTCTCTGCCAAAATCCCATCCTGGCAGGAAACGGATTTCGCTGTTGTTCTTGGGGCATCACCGAATGGCACTAAGAAAAGGTATAGCTAAGTGCTGAGTGCTGAGTGCTGAGTAAAAATCCAGTTTTTTCAAGACTTTGAGCAATCAACACTGTCCTAATCTGTGTGACTACGGCTATAAATTGTTGAGCCAGCAAGAGAGCAGGGGCAATACTTTTGGGTTAAGGGGAAAAGGGGAAAGGGAAAAGGTTTGAATTTACCTTTACCCGCAAACCCATTAACCTTTCCCCCAGACCAAAAAAGAGATTGTTGGGTTTATCCGAAAAGTATTGAGAGCAGGGGAGCAAACAAGATGATGGAGAACTCTTGAGCAAAGTGCTTTGTTGCAAACTCTTTCCCCTCTGCCCCTCTGCAACCCTTATGCTGCCTACTATACGGCTTAAATTAGTGCCATTCAGGCATCACCACTGAGGATTTGCCATAATTAATGCCGTCGCCTGAGAGCTATCTAATGGATGGGAGAAAAAATATCCCTGCCCATATTCACAGTCCAACTTTCTCAACAGTGCTAGTTGCTCTTCTGTCTCTATCCCTTCGGCGGTTACATCCACACCTAATTTGTGTGCCAATGTAATAATTGTGTGAACAATATCTAAATTTCCATCATCAAAAATGCTTCCGCTAACAAAAGAGCGGTCTATCTTCAACTGATTAATTGGAAAGTGGTGGAGACGACCTAATGAAGAATAGCCCGTACCGAAGTCGTCAATTGCTAACTTAATTCCTAAATTTCTTAGTTGCTTTACTCTGATGATGGCTTGATTATGGTTTTCCATAATTACGCCTTCTGTAATTTCCAACGTCAAACTCGGTGCGGGGAGTCCAGTGTCTCGGAGAACTTGATTGATGTGCGGCAGCAAGTTTTCTTCACTGAACCTAGTAGTACAAAGATTGACACTAATGGTCAAGGGATACTCAGCCAGATCCCCACACTTAGAGGATAATTGCTCTTGCCACTGCCGTATCTGACGACATGCCTCATACAAGACCCACTGCTCAATAAGGATAATTAGCCCGGTTTCTTGAGCAGTTGACATGAAATACTCTGGCAAAACAATGCCGTGTTTTGGATGTAACCAACGTACAAGCGCTTCAAAACCAGTTATCTTGCCATGACTAAGTGACACTATCGGTTGATAATAAATCCGAAACTCTTGAAGTTCAATGGCTCGGCGCAGCTCGTTAACCAACTCCAAGTGTGCCATTGCTTGAATATGCATATCAGTGTTAAAAATCTCATAGCACGCCCTGCCTTGTGCTTTAGCTCCGTACATCGCAATATCGGCGTCACGCAAGTAATCTTCTGGTTGTTTATAATCTTTTATGCTTAAAGCAATGCCAATACTCGCTGTAGTAGAGACTTCGTACCCGTCTAGAACCACAGGAAGTGCCAGATTCTTTTGTATTCGCTCAACAACCCCTACCACTTCTAATACATCTCTAATTCCCACTAGCAAAATGATAAACTCGTCTCCTCCGAGCCGTGCAGCTATATCTGTGGTACGCAAGCATTCTTGAAGCCTTTGAGCAACCGTAACCAGTAATTGATCTCCAAATGTGTGCCCCAGGCTGTCATTGATCACCTTGAAGCGATCTAGGTCTAGAAACAAGACAGCAAATAGATAATCTGAATGCCGTTGGGAATAATTGACCGCATCTTCTAAGCGGTTCATAAATAAAGCGCGGTTTGGGAGTCCCGTCAGTACATCGTGAAACGCAAGATGCAGCAGTTGTGACTTGGCTCGTTTATGCTCTGTAATTTCACTCAGCAATTGCTGATTTGCTTTTGCCAGTTCCTCTGTGCGTTTCGCCACTTGTTCTTGTGCTTGTTTAGCTTCGCTGATATTACGCAGCAACCAACGCCAGCCTACCAACTTTCCTTGTGAGTCATACACTGGAGATACCTTGATACTAGCAGGAAAAGGTGTACCCAAACGTGGCTTGATGTCAATTATGCAGTCCTGTATCTGCTGCGAATTATTGATCAGGGAGCTAAATATCTGGCGGTCTTGTTGAGCAATAAACACAATTAATGGTTTACCTACCAGATATTTTTGGCGTATGGAGAGCATAGTTGCTGCTGCATAGTTAGCCTCTAGGATCTTCCCTATGGTATCAGTTACCAAGTAGCCATCCGGCGCAAAATCGAATAATTCTTGGTAACGCTGGCGTTCTCTCTCAGCTCCGGCTCTTGTTAGCTCTAACTCCTCGGAGGCAGCCAATAGTTCTTCCACTGACATTTGGAGTTCATCGAAAGCCTCTATTATTAGCTCTTGTTGTGAGTTCGGTTGAGTTGCTGTACGCTGCCATATTTTCCGTACCCGCGATCGCAATTCTTCTATCTGTTGGCCAAAGTTATCTACATCCATATTGCTTGAGCTGCAAAAGTATGAAGCGTAAGTGGAAGTAATGCTCAAATCTAAATATTAGTATTAATAAATACTAAAAACCTGTCATCTATAGCAGGGTATACTTTTAATATTTATACCAATTCTATGTATGTAGATTATTTTGACCTGAACGCTAAAACAGTTTGTAACTAATTAGTAAACTATTCAGAAACTCCCCAAAAACTGCTAGCGTCAAACAAAGTAAAATAGCGTTGTGGATCTTCAAGCTTGAAAACCCGTTCTAATTACTGGCAATTGCTGCCTTATATCCGACTCCAGTGGCAAACCATTACCAAGGGACTCATTGGTATCTTGGGATACGTGCTGGCGACTTTAGTATTAATTAATCTCGCTGGTAAATTGGCAATTCCCTTTGCTCAAGGTAATGTAGTCGCGATCGCTCAAATAACTGGCAGCTGTGCTTTAGTATTTCTTGTTCGAGGCTTGTTTCAGTCTATACAAGATATGTATATGGCGAAAGCTGCTTTGCGAGTTGCTTTTCATCTCCGCCAGCAAGTCTATGCACATCTTCAAAAGCTAAATCTCAGCTATTTTGAAACGGCAAAAGCTGGTGATTTATCTTACCGCCTCACCGAAGATGTTGACCGCGTTGGCGAAGTAGTAAATAAAGTATTTCACGACTTTATCCCCTGTATTTTGCAGTTGCTAGCAATTCCGATTTACATGATTTATCTGAATTGGCAACTGACATTAGCAACAGTGATAGTTGCGCCACTCATGGGTATTTTAGTTAGCTGGTTTGGCGAACGCTTGGGCAAGTATTCCTTAAAAAGTCAAAATCGCGTGTCGGGTTTATCAGCCATCCTTGCGGAAGTCTTCAACGGTATTCGTTTGGTACAGGCTTTTGCTGCCGAAAATTACGAAATTGCCCGCTTTGGCCATGAAGCAGAACGCAGCCTCAAAGCAAAATACTCAGCCGAACGTCTGAAAGCGATTCAGATTCCCATTGTGGGATTTTTGGAAGCCTTAAGTGCGTTAGTGTTACTGATTGTGGGAGCTTGGCAAATTTCCCAAGGTAACTTGACAGTGGCGAATTTTTTCAGTTATCTGGCGGCGGCAGCGCTGTTAATCGATCCCATTGGTCATACTACTAACAACTACAACGAATTTAAGCAGGGTGAAGCATCAGTTGATCGCGTTTTTGAATTGATGGCAATTCAGCCGACGGTAATCGAAAAGATAAATGCGATCGCTCTCCCTCCAGTCAAAGGCAAAGTAGAATATCGTCATATTTCCTTCGCCTATAAACCAGGTGAACCCGTATTAAAAGATATCAGTTTATTAGTATCGCCAGGTGAAGCGATCGCTCTTGTGGGTGCTTCTGGTGCTGGTAAAACTACATTTGTGAATCTTTTACCCCGTTTTTACGACCCCGAAGTTGGTGAAATATTAATTGACGGGGTTGATATTCGAGATGTGAAGTTGCATAGTCTGCGGCGACAAATTGGGATTGTTCCTCAAGAAACCATCATGTTTTCCGGGACGATTGCTCAAAATATCGCCTTTGGACAATATATTTTTGACATAAAAGCAGTTAAGGAGGCGGCGAAAATTGCTAATGCCGATCAATTTATTAGCCAACTACCAGAAGGTTATAAGACTTGGGTAGGCGAACGTGGGGTAAACTTATCAGGTGGACAAAGACAAAGAATTGCGATCGCTCGTGCTGTTCTGCTTAATCCCCAAATATTGATTCTTGATGAGGCGACATCAGCCTTAGATTCTGAGTCAGAAGCACTGGTGCAGGAAGCGCTGGAAAGATTGATGGAAAAACGGACGGTATTTATTATTGCTCACCGTTTATCGACAGTTAGAAGGTGCGATCGGATTTTAGTTCTCGAACAGGGACAAATTGTCGAATCGGGAACCCATGAAGAATTATTAGCGCTAGAGCGTCGCTATGCGCGGTTTTATGCTCAACAGTTTAGTTAGCAGTGGGGGAATGAGGAGGACAAGGAGAATAACCAATGCCCAATTCCCCTTTTTAATTTATCTCCTAGACTGAATTTCCTTGATTAAGTCATAAAAAGGTTGCCAATTATCTTCCTGAGCAATTGGTTCCCAAATGGATTCAATCACAGGTCTTAATAATGCCGTTTTGGGATTATGAACAGCTAGAGTTTGGGCAATTACATCGATGCGATCGCTATCAAAATCATTCAAGATTTTGTGATATGCTATGCACCAATCATCAAAAATTGCTGATGCACCCGGTACTGGTACAATATCTGAACTATTCATTACAAAACCTGGTTCATCTCGCCATTTAGATGAAAAAGTGCGAGCCATCTCATAAAAGAATTGATGATAACCAACTTGGCTGGCTTTCAAGAATTCAATCGTGAGATTTAAGAGTTCTTCAGCTTGTGGATGTTGCAACTCCACAAAACCCAACTTCTTCAACATCAAAGAACTGTATTCAGCTTGATAATATTCATCAAACCTAGCTAAACTAGTCTCCATATCGCCTTTATTAATAATTGCCTTTAAAGGTTCCTGGAGCATTTCTAAATTTAGCTTGCAAATAATTGGTTGATTACTGTAACAGTAGCGTCCAGAATAGTCAAAATATGCAGCGATAAAGTATGGGTCATAAGTAGGGATAAATGCATAAGGCCCATAATCAAAGCTTTCTCCCGTAATCGACATATTGTCAGTATTCAGGACTGCATGACAAAAGCCAGCCGCCATCCACTGTGCTACTAGTTCTGCAACCCGTTTAACTAATTCGGCGTAAAACAAGCCATATTTATCTTGTTCAGCACTTAAGTGTCGATAATACTGCTCAATTACGTGGTCTAATAACTTCTGAGTTAAATCTGGGCGCTGGAAATAGTGCAGTCGCTCAAAAGTGCCAAACCGAATATGAGAGCTGCTCATCCTAACCATCACAGATGAACGGGTAGGTGAAGGTTCATCGCCCCGCCAGAGTGGTAAACCTGTTTCAATCATGCTTAGACAGCGCGAGGTACGTACACCCAAGTAGTGCAGTGCTTCCGCAGCCAGAACTTCCCGCACGCCACCTTTGAGCGTCAGCATACCATCGCCACCACGGGAGTAGGGCGTTCTCCCAGAACCTTTAGTGCCAAAATCGTATAATTCGCCATCATTGGCGCGTACTTGCCCGTAGAGAAAGCCTCTACCATCACCCAACTGCCCGTTATATTCACCAAATTGGTAGCCGTGGTAACGCAGTGCTAACAACGGTTTGCGCCCTTGAAATTGGCCAAAGGCTGCGATGAAATCTTCGTCTTTGACTACTTGGGGGTCTAGACCAAAACGGGGCAATAGTTGATCGTTACGCCAACGCAGGAGGTGTTGGGGAAATTCAGCTGCTGCAACCTCATCGTAGTAGTCGCCTCCTAGAGATTCTAAGGCGGTTTCGTAGTTGAGGGAGAGAAAAGGATTGCTAGAATTCTTGTCGTTTGGAGTTTCAGCCAGAGTCATTACGAGCAAAGCTTAATTCATTCTTCCTTTAATACTACCTCTGGCTTCAGCATCATCAGCATAGACGCAAAAAGCGATCCATATCTAAAATCTGGCAACGTTGCTATCAAAATCGGGAGGCATTCTGACACAGAGGCGATCGCTAACCAGGCATTTTCACAGAGAGGCGATCGCTATCTTGCAGGAAATTACAAGGATCTCGGCTCGATACCAGATTGAGGCTCTCGGAGTCAAAAAGCCAGCAGCAGGATTAGTTAATAGTTCGTACACGAAGTTTTGGTCGAATCACTCTCTACCACTGACTAATTTGTAGTTGTAGCGAACTGCCTGATAAAATCATCAGCAAGAAATTTCGGTTTTGTATTTTTTATTACTAGTAAACTTTACATTAAACCATGCTTTATCTGCCTGAAATTATTCACTAGATAGAGAAAGAAGTTTAGTAATAAAGAGTATTCTTTTGAAAACAAGAATAAGCATTTTTTTTCCAAATGCCAAATAATTTTTTTACACCAGTAGAAGAAAGAGAAAAAATATTTTGCACAGAACTGGTTCAGTGCGGTGTGTTATATGAAAAAGCGGTTACTGCTGCTAAGATTTTAGCTTCTGGTCAGCCAGATGAGCTTTTGTCGTCTGAAGAGAGAAAAGTTGTTAAAGATGCCTGTGAAAAGTGGTTTGTAAATAATCAGCCCTATAAACTTTGAAGCTTATACACCCGTTTTGGGTTAGGCAACTCAGAATAACTATAACGCTGAAGCTGGCGTAAGTTCGTAAATTACAGGCTTTTTTCTAACTTAAAGTAAATAATGAGCAAGATAAATCAAGAGAATTATACTAAACATATTTTAGTTTGTGATGATATTGAACAAATGGTTCAAATGATGAAACTCGTCTTAGAATCAGAAGGTTATGAGGTGTCAACTGCAAATAGAGGTTTGGAGGCAATTGACAAAATTCAGATAAAAACACCTCATTTACTAATTACAAATTTAATGATGCCAGATATGAGTGGTTGGGAGCTAATTAATTATGTTCGGCAAAATTTAAACCTAAATACTCTCCCGATTTTGATTGTATCAGCCAATAATGAAGAAGATTTTCTCAACAATGAAGTAGCTGGATTTCTTTTCAAGCCAGTTCAACTTGATGTATTTGTCAAAAAAGTCAAATCAATTTTAGAAGTAAGTTAATTGATTTTAACCGATTGGCATCTATCCAGGGTTTTTTATGTTTATCCTATCTTAAGTTACAAATGAGTATTTGAGTGCAATTTAAAAATGACTTACTTGTATATATTGACTAAACAAAGTTAAGAACTATGAACTATAAATAAACTGATTTAAAAGCCTTTCAATAGATAGTTTAAATAAATAATATTGACAATAATTCGGTTTTTAAATTGTAGTTTGTTTCCAATAAGGATTTGTAAGACTTGTCAAAATATGATCTTCCCATTGCCCATTAATTAACAAATAGTCTCTAGCGTATCCTTCAACGACAAAACCGAGTCTTTTGAGGACATTACCACTACGCCGATTGTGAGGCATATAGTTAGCCATAACTCGGTGAAAATTTAGCTCTTGAAATAGATATTGAGTTGCAGATTTTAAACCCTCTGTCATATAGCCTTTACCTTGCTTATTTTCAGCAAGGCTATATCCCACATAGCAAAAATGAGCTACTCCTCGGACAAAATTACTAAAATTGACCGTTCCAATAACTACGGTAGGGTTTTTTTTGGTAAAAACAAATAGTTTTAACGATTGACCATTGATAAATTCCAGAAAACTATTCTCTATCTGATATTGCCAATATTCTTCAGTGAAAAAGCCATCAGCCCAAAGAGGATAGAATGGAGTGAGATAAGTTTTGTTATCAATGAAGTATTTCAGAATTTGAGGTATATCTTCATGGATCGCTGCTCGTAATAATAGGCGATCGCTTGCAATTATTGGCAGTTCTGATATCATAAATTACTTAATCGGCGGGATCTCTTCTCAGAATATTCTCTAAATGTTATAAATTCTCTCATAGTCTGCGGTTTAGCAGCAGTTAGATTAGCAGTCTTATTATCAGCACTGACGCAAGTTTTATAATTTTTTCATAAAGTTTGTCAAGAGTCAGGGGTCAATTAACTGATTTTATATAGACTTTGAACTCTTGACCAGCATGACAAAAGATATATCTATGCCCAATGCCCTTTACAAAAGATAGGGTGAGTATTTTTGCTCTTAATCTGCCATTCAACCAAAATCTTGATAAGCTGATGTCTAATATCTAGAGCGGAAGGATTGAGAGCCAATGGGTGATAAAGCACAGTCCAGGGTACAACTCGATAAAATAGCTTTGCCCAAAGGCTGTACCGCAGCAGATTTAAGCAAAAAACAGCTCAAGATTTAACCCAGTCTACAAGAAGGATAGTGATGTGGTGGGAATACGCTACGATTGGCAGGAATTAGAGATTCGGGCGATATACAACACGCCATTGCTAGAGCTTATTTATCAAGCTGCTAGCGTGCATCGCCAATATCATGACCCAACAAAAATACAAGTTTGTAAGCTCATATCTATCAAAACGGGAGGTTGTCCAGAAGATTGTAGCTACTGCGCCCAATCTTCCCGCTATAAAACAGAGGTAAAGGCGCAAGCACTCTTAGAAAAGGAAACAGTAGTTAACATCGCCCAGAAAGCTAAAGAAACTGGTGTTAGTCGCATTTGTATGGGTGCAGCTTGGCGCGAAGTCCGGGATAACTCACAATTTGAGGAAGTCCTGGAAATGGTCAAGGATGTGACTGCAATGGGTTTAGAAGTGTGCTGCACTCTGGGTATGTTGACGGCAAATCAAGCCAAGAAATTGTCAGAAGCAGGACTTTATGCTTACAACCATAACTTAGATACCTCGCAGGAATATTACAGCACAATTATTAGCACAAGGACATATAGCGATCGCTTGAATACAATTGAAAATGTCCGGCAGACGAATGTTACTGTCTGTTCCGGCGGTATCCTGGGTTTAGGCGAAACTGTCGATGACCGGATTGGGATGTTACAAACTCTGGCAAACTTACATCTGCATCCAGAGTCCGTGCCAATTAATATTCTCTCGCAAGTACCGGGCACACCTTTAGAAAATCAGCCTGATGTCCCCATTTGGGATATTGTGCGGATGATTGCCACAGCCAGAATTTTAATGCCAGCTTCCGATGTGCGTCTTAGTGCCGGGAGGGCGAGACTTTCTCAAGTTGAGCAAGCTTTCTGCTTTATGGCAGGAGCCAATTCTATCTTTTCTAGCGACGACAACAAGATGTTGACGGTGACAACTCCCTGTCCAGATTACGATACTGACCGAGAAATGCTGAATTTACTTGGTTTGGGAATGCGTCCGCCTTCCCAAAGACAGGAGAAAGTAGCAAGTTCGGCTGTTGTAGGGTAAATATCTAATTGTGGGATAACCGAAAGGCCCATCCCACAATTAATAATTGGATATTTTTTACTTGAATTCCCTAAGCAGGTGTCAATAAAATCAACTGCTGTTGCAAAAGGCTTCTTACCCCATCTAATCCCAGTTCTACATTTGTCAATATCTCTGCAACTGTGGCATTAGCATCACATCTTTGCATAAACTCAAACTCTGCTACAGATAAATTAACAATCTGGTAATCGTAATTAAAGAAACATTGACTGGGAAATCCCTCAAGACAAGGATTCAGTTCGGGAATCGCTGCTAGTAGAGCGTTATCCTCTGACCAGTCGGCTTTGATTAAGGGAGGACGACCGAGGAAAAACTCGTAATGAGTTACTTCTGGGTCTAATAATTCTATCAGGCGATAAAGCTGGCGATCGCTCAATTCTTTTGCCCGTTCCACTAACTCTGGTGCTTTGCCTAAAAGTCTCTCTAAATCCCAAAAGCTCGGATTCGAGAAACCAATAAATTCTAATCCCGAAGCATCTATTAATTCAAACAGCGTCTCAATGTTGTAGTCAATTTCTTGAGGATGAACGTACATATCAGCAAAGTATTCATCCTTGTTATTTTCTAGCGACCAACGTTGTTTATCGTATTTGACAATTCGGTTATTTTCTGGTAGAGAAGCGAATATTTGTCGCCCGACTTGGACACCATCGCGGTAGTCGCCTTTTTTGTCACCTTGAATAAGTGCGATCGCTTTTTGCATGAGTTGAATTTCCCAGCGCCCCAATTCCCCGTACACAAAAATGTGCATCAAGCCGCCTGGGGCTAACTTCTTCGCCAAAGCTTGAATACCGCGAATGGGATCGGGGGTATGATGCAAAACGCCAACACAATTAATTAAATCAAACTCACCCGGTAACTGTTCCACATCAAACAAACTGAGGTGATGAAATTCAACGCGGTTAGCACCTGAACGCTGACAACGTTCTTTGGCTACAGCTAAAGCACCAGTACTGAGGTCAATTCCCACAACAGAAGCTTGAGGATTGAGGTGAACTAGGTACTCTGTACCCACACCAGTACCGCAACCTGCATCTAAAATCCGAATATCTTGCCTTTGGGGTTTTTGACCTGTGCAGAAGTTATGAGCGGCTAGCCAATTCCAGCGCCAGTTGTAGCCTGGAGGTGGTTCATCCAACAAAGCTTCGGGCGGAAAGGGGTAGGTATTGTAGAGTTTGGCAACAGCAGCACTAACAGTTTGAGAATCGGACATGATGAGGAATAACGCAGTATTTCTGAGTTTAGCGAATGGTGGACACTTCAGATAGACAAATAATTGCGTAGGCGCAGCCCGTCGTAGACATCGCCATCAACCCATATATTTTAAGCAGGGAAGTCGTTTCAGTAAAAACACTACTGTTTAAGTATTTATTAGCTAATATCGCCCGTGGGTGTTTTTGATTACAGACGGAGAGCCAAATGACTCCTGGCAGCCAGCCGCACAAAGGTTGAGAGAAGCAGAAGCACAAAGCCAATTATCGTATCATTTTTTGCGGTTGGTGTAAAGGATGCTGATATGAATATCCTCAAACAAATTTCCCCTCCTGAACGTCCACCAGTTACGCTAAATGGCTTAGATTTTCGTGAGATGTTTAGTCTGGCTTTCTGCTTCGATGAAACGGGTTTCTAGTGGCAAAGTGGGCAAGCTGTAGCTTTACCAGCTATGGGATGGGGTCAAATTACTAGTTAGAGGAAGCTTTTATAAATTATGCTCAGTGGTTTGAGACTCTTGACTCAACCAGTTACAACGATTGGGTCAATCAATTCAAATCTAAGTTGCAATCCTCACTCAATCAGTGGATTGGCAAGGCAGGAGCTACGGCAGGAAACCTTTTACGTTCTTTACGGGATAAAGCTCATCAGTGGTGGTATTTCCTTGACTATCCTGAAGTTCCTCCTGATAACAATCAGGCTGAACGCTCGCTTCGCTTGGCTGTCACAAAACGTAAAGTCAGTGGCGGCTCCCGTTGAATGGAGCGATTTCAACACACTGCCGATTTATTGACGGTGGTGCAGACTTGTCGTCGTCAAGGCAAGTCTATTATTGATTTTTTTGTACAAGCACTACTGGCTAATTCTAATAATTATCTATCTCCCCCATCTCTACTTTCTAAATATTAGACCTGAATCCTTACACTGCCCCTTTTAAGAAGGGACATTAATATAAAAGTATAAATTTATCTTTAGTGTCGTCGTAGTAGTGGGCTTCACTGTTGTATACCAGAGTTGGTATTTGAGGTCTAGTCTTTGCTCACTTGACAACGGTGCTGATATTTTCTTTGGAAGCGCATTTGCCGAAGTGACAGCGAAAATAATTGCGATCGCAGATAAGTTAGCATTGAACAATAGTTAAATTTAAAACTTTTATTTTTGGTATTTACCCTGAATGTAACTACTGACTATTTGCAGATTAAACCACCACGAATTAAGAATTACTTCCCGTGTAGTGTCAGTTGGCAATATAAATTTCTCAGTAATAAAAATAACTTAAAATTGACTAATAACTACTAACCAACGACTAAGTATATTATTTAATTTATTCGTAGCAAATTCTCTGCGTGCCTTTGCACTTAGTCTCTGCACCCCTACCATGCTGCAAGGCGAAGCGCATCTGCGTTTAAATAAAAGAGAAATCAGTAGGCACTTCCCAACCTACTACTTAGTTACAAAACTTAGACTTAATCTCAGACAAACTGGAGTATACACTTTTAAGACTGGAGACATTTAAGATACAGGTTCTACATACTTCTTAATAAATCCGCCTTGAGAACGCAAAACGTTCTAATCTAAAAGCTAACTGGGTTAATTTACTGGCAGTTTTGCAGGCAACACTCTCAAGCTCATAAAGCATAGACACACCGATGTGTCAAGCCTCAAAACAATCCAGACTTAACATATAAACGCTTATGATGGGAGTTTTAGAAATCCGATGAGTGTTAAGGCGAGTGGTGGAAGCTCGGTTGCGCGTCCGCAACTATATCAAACCCTAACTGTATCCACAATTACCCAAGCGGAGCAGCAAGACCGCTTCTTGGCAAATGGTGAACTAAACGAACTAGCAAGCTATTTTGCATCTGGCGCAAAGCGTCTACAAATTTCTCAGACGCTGACGGACAATGCCGAGATTATTGTGTCTCGGGCTGCCAACCGGATTTTTGTTGGTGGTTCGCCAATGGCTTTTTTAGAAAAGCCCAGAGAAGTAGAAATAGTACCTGTTAGTGCTGGCGCTAACGTTCAACAAGGGATGCAACTGGGAACTGTAACCTACGTTGAAAGTCGTGGTGGGTTCCTAGAAAATTTACGCTCAATATTTAACTCATCCCCCAGTGGCCCGACACCTCCAGGTTTCAGACCAATTAACATTGCTCGATACGGCCCAAGCAACATGGCCAAGAGCTTGCGGGATTTATCCTGGTTCTTGCGCTACGCTACTTATGCGATCGTTGCTGGCGACCCCAACATCATAGCGGTGAATACACGGGGTTTACGGGAAATCATTGAAAATGCCTGTTCTGGAGAAGCCACGCTAGTAGCTTTACAGGAAATCAAAGCCGGAGCACTTTCATTTTTCCGCAACGATGCTGAGGCGACAGAAATTGTGTCTCAGTATATGGATGTTTTGTTAACAGAATTCAAAGCAGCCACACCTTCAAATAAATTGCGCCAACGCCCCTCTAGCGACCAGCAAGGGTTGCAACTGCCGCAAATCTACTTCAATGCCTCAGAACGTCGTCCCAAGTTTGTGATGAAGACTGGGTTATCAAGTAGCGAAAAAAATGAGGTAATCAAGGCCACATATCGACAAATCTTTGAGCGCGACATTAGCCGTGCTTATAGCTTGTCCATATCTGACCTAGAATCCAAGGTGAAGAATGGCGACATCTCTATGAAAGAGTTTGTCCGTCGTTTAGCTAAATCTCCCCTTTACCAAAAACAGTTTTACCAGCCTTTTATTAACAGCCGAGTCATCGAATTAGCTTTCCGTCACATTTTAGGACGGGGGCCAAGTAGCCGCGAAGAAGTACAAAAATACTTCTCGATTATTTCTAATGGTGGTCTACCAGCCTTAGTAGATGCCTTAGTAGATTCTGCTGAATACGGCGACTATTTTGGTGAAGAAACAGTACCCTACCTGCGGGGTCTGGGTCAAGAAGCACAAGAATGTCGCAATTGGGGACCGCAGCAAGACCTGTTTAACTACAGTGCGCCTTTCCGCAAGATACCTCAGTTCCTCACCACATTTGCAGCTTACGAGCAACCGCTACCAGATCAACATCCTTACGGTTCTGGTAATGACCCCTTGGAAATTCAGTTTGGGGCGATTTTCCCGAAAGAAACTCGCAACCCCAGTACCAATCCGGCTCCTTTTAGTAAGGATACCAAGCGCATCCTGATTCACCAAGGAGCAGGGATTAATAACCAAAATAGTAATCCCAGAGCGCGAGGTGCAGCTCCTGGTACCCTTGGGCCCAAGGTGTTCAAGCTAGATCAGCTACCTGCTACTATTGGTAGAAAGGCTGCCAAAGGTTCTAGTGTTAGATTCTCCGAAAGCTCCACGCAAGCAGTGATTAAAGCTGCTTACCTGCAAGTTTTCGGTCGCGATCTTTACGAAGGTCAGCGCCCGAAGGTATTGGAAATCAAGCTGGAAAACGGCGATATCTCTGTACGCGAGTTTATCCGTGCTTTAGCTAAGTCGGATGTATTCCGCAATCTGTACTGGTCATCGCTGTATGTTTGTAAAGCGATCGAGTATATTCACCGTCGCTTGTTGGGTCGTCCGACTTATGGTCGTCAAGAAATCAACAAGTACTTTGATATTGCTTCGAAACAGGGCTTTTACGCGGTGGTTGATGCCATTATTAACAGCGTAGAATACAGCGAAGCCTTTGGTGAAGATACAATTCCTTACGAACGGTATCTGACTCCTGGTGGTGTAGCTGGGCGACAATTACGTGTTGGTAGCATTCGTGATGATATTGCCGCGAAAGTCCAGAAAGAGGTAACACCAAGCTTTGTAACACTGGGTACAGTGACAGAAAAGCGGTCAGAACCAGATATTCAGTTCCGCATTAACCAAGGTGTTAGCAAGCAACGGGAACAGACCAAAATCTTCAAGCTGGTGGCCAATACCAGTGACAAAGTTGCAGTCAAAACTTTGATTAGCGCTGCCTATCGTCAGATATTTGAGCGGGATATTGCACCCTACATCGCCAAAAACGAATTTACCAAATGGGAAAGCAAGCTGGGGAATGGCGAAATTAGTGTGAAGGAATTTATTGAAGGTTTGGGTTACTCTAACCTCTACCTGAAAGAGTTCTACACACCTTACCCCAACACCAAAGTGATTGAGTTGGGAACCAAACACTTCTTGGGACGTGCGCCACTAGACCAAGCAGAAATCCGCAAGTATAACCAGATTTTGGCTACTCAAGGTATTCGTGCCTTTATTGGTGCTTTGGTAGATAGTGTGGAATATAACCAAGTATTTGGTGAAGATACGGTTCCTTACCGTCGCTTCCCGACCCTACCTGCGGCAAACTTCCCGAATACGGAGAAGCTTTACAACCAGCTTACCAAGCAAAACGATGACGTGGTTGTACCAAGCTTTAAGCCAGTACAAGCCCGTGTCGGAGTTAGTAACGATACACCGCTTGTGCTACAGGCGATCGCAGATATAGCAACGCAAACAAATGGTCAGCCATCCTTTGCTGAACTGGGCCGTTCCTACAACGATGCTAGTGGACAAACCGTGGAAATAGGTGTGCGTAAACATGCGCGCATTTACCGTCTAACAGAAAACACCAACCAAGACGAAAAACAACAGGCAATCAACGCCATTTATCGTCAAGTATTGGATGTATTTAGTGGTGAAGTGCCTGAGAATTTCCGTCGCACTGATTTAGATAGCAAACTTCAAAATGGTGAAATTACCGTCCGGGAGTTTGTGCGTGAACTAGCTAGTTCCCAAATCTATCGCCAGCGCTTCTTATCACCTTATCCTCATGCCAAGGTCATTGAGTTCCTCTTCCGTCATCTGTTGGGGCGTACACCCGCAACTCAGGAAGAAATTGACCAATATAACAAGCTGCTAGTCGATAGTGGTTTGTCAGCTGCTGTAGAAGCAATAGTCGAAAGTCCAGAATATAACCGCTACTTTGGTGAAGATGTTGTACCTTACAACCGCTTCCCATCTCTGCCAGCAGGGAACTACCTCGGCAGTGTCGCAGTTGATTAAGGAGTAGGGAGTAGGGAATTAGGGAATAGGGTACAGATTATTTACTGTTCTCTGTCCCCTGTAACCTTTCCCCTGTCCCCTTCTTAACCTTTCGTAATACTGCTCTCAGATTGCAGTTAAAACAGTAAATTCTGAAAAGCAATATTACAAAGTATTAAGAGCAGTCATAAATGCTCAACAGAATGCCGGAAAATGTTTTGCGGAAGGTAACTGAGTTTGAAAGCTTGTGTACTTATGTTGACTCAAGCAAACTCGTAATTTTTTAGCCGTAGCAGTTGTAAAATTGTTGTGTCTAAAAGAACGAAAAAACAAACTCAGTAAACCAAACTCAAAGTCGCACCAGTTTAATTAAATCCTGGTTTCATTCGTATTGGAGGAATCCATTAATGAGTATTGTCACGAAAGCTATCGTGAATGCTGATGCAGAAGCCCGCTACCTCAGCCCTGGTGAGTTAGATCGGATCAAGTCCTTTGTTGCAAGTGGTGAGCGCCGTGTGCGGATTGCTCAAGTTTTGTCAGAAAATCGCGAACGGCTCGTTAAGCAAGCTGGCGATCAACTGTTCCAAAAGCGTCCTGATGTTGTGTCTCCTGGTGGTAACGCTTACGGTCAAGAATTGACTGCTACTTGTCTGCGCGACCTAGATTATTACCTCCGCCTCGTTACCTACGGTATCGTTGCTGGTGATGTCACCCCCATCGAAGAAATTGGTGTTATTGGTGCCCGTGAACTGTACAAGTCCTTGGGAACTCCTATCGATGGTGTTGCTGAAGGTATCCGTGGGCTGAAGAATGGAGCTTCGGCATTGCTCTCTGGTGATGAGGCTAGTGAAGCTAGTGGCTACTTCGACTACTTAGTTGGCGCTCTTCTAGGATAGGGTGAAGCTGTTTACCTACTGATATTGCAATACGGTTGGAAATAAGGAATTAACAACATGGCTCAAGACGCAATTACCGCTGTCATTAACTCCGCAGACGTTCAAGGTAAATACCTAGACTCTTCTGCCTTACAAAAGCTAAAAGGCTACTTCGCCACTGGCGAACTGCGAGTACGTGCTGCTAGCACCATCAGCGCTAACGCTGCTGCGATCGTCAAAGAAGCTGTAGCAAAATCTTTGCTATACTCTGACATCACCCGTCCAGGCGGCAACATGTACACCACTCGCCGCTATGCTGCTTGCATCCGCGATTTGGACTACTACCTCCGCTATGCTACCTATGCCATGTTGGCTGGCGATCCTTCCATCCTTGACGAGCGTGTACTAAATGGCTTGAAAGAAACCTATAACTCCTTAGGTGTTCCCGTCGGTGCTACCGTACAAGCTATCCAAGCAATCAAAGAAGTAACCGCTAGTTTGGTAGGTTCTGATGCTGGTAAGGAAATGGGCGTTTACTTAGACTATATCTCCTCTGGCTTAAGCTAAGAACTAGTTTGCGCTTAAGAATTTAGGTGCGGCTTTATTAAGGTCTGGAAATCAACCGTGAGTGCTAGAACGTTATATTGCTTATCTTGGTAAATTATCAGTGATGAGTGTTGGTGGTCTAGTATTGATGTTTGATTTCCAGCCTTTGAATGATTAAAAGATTTGCACTCAAGATTTTGAAATAAAAAAGTTTTCACAAGGTATAAAGGAGATTTTCAAAATATGTCCCGTTTGTTTAAAATTACTGCTCTAGTTCCCAGCCAAACCCGAGTTCGTACCCAACGCGAACTGCAAAATACTTACTTCACTAAGCTAGTTCCTTATGAAAACTGGTTCCGCGAACAGCAACGTATTCAAAAAGCGGGTGGCACAATTATTAAGGTGGAACTGGCAACTGGTAAGCAAGGCGCTAATACTGGCTTGTCGTAATCTGTAAATAGAATATTATTTTAGGGAATTGGTAAGAGGTCGGTAAAGACCTCTTTTTTGTTGAGAATTGATAGTATAAAAAATCTGTTAATTAAGTCATATAGAAACAAGGTAATCTTAATCAAGCTTGTTAACGTTTCTAAAGTACTTCTTCCACTCAGCATCTAGGGCAACTTCGTACTGAGAGCCTAGTTCTTGGCCACTTCCGTACCTAACAAGATTGACCCCCTGCATACTTGATAATTGTAGTAGATAGCTATCTTCTAAAGGATTATCAAGACTTACAACCTCATCAAGCCTTATTGATACAGTAGGACAGTTTCCAAAGAAATGTTGAGTATAAGCATCAGAGTAATTATTATATTGAGAAAGTTTATTCAAGCGATGTTCAGCAGGTTCAGTCTTGATTACATACCCTGCCGCAATGAAACCACGTTTCCCTTTTCCAGTTTTTTTCAAGTAGGCTTTATCTCCAACCTCAATTGACTTGACCTTACCTGCACTCCAAGTAATATAGTCCTCTCCTTCTTTTTTAATGTACTCAATTGCTTCTTCAATATAGTTAGGAATATGAACATCAATATCTGGATTTGCTAAGAAAATACGTGTTGACATAATTATGCTGCACCTAGATTAGTACAAGGGTTATCAATTTCTATGAAAAGTATATAATTAGCTTTTATAATACATATATTTTTTGTATACTTCCGTACATGTACTATGTTTCAGATAAATATCCAGATTAAGTCATAACTATGTTCATTACTGAGTATCAAAATACTTTTTAATTGCGGCTTAACAATGCCTTCTCTACAAGACGCTACGAGTCGAGTAGCTTGCTGATATTGTACGGGTACGGCGGGCATAGCCAACGCAATTTGTTAGAAACATTGATCGAGCGTGTATTGAAATTGACAACTTTAAGATTTATGGTTGTAAAGCCTACTTATAAGTTATAAGTTATGATTTATGAGTTTTATTTTTAACTCCTAATTTCTAACTTTTTACCTGTACCAATCGTGAATCTACGCCGCCTGATTCCAATTTTTGATAGTTCAGTTTCCAACTGGGCATTAGAAGCGCGGTTGTTGCGCTGGTTAACGTTGATTTGGCTGTTCGTCGGCTTAGTGATGCTATTTTCAGCATCTTATCCTGTCGCTGATGGTCGTTATGATGATGGGTTGTACTACTTTAAGCGTCAACTGCTTTGGGTCTTAGTTTCCTTAATCGGATTCAATATTATTGTTAATTCGCCGTTGCAGAAAATTTTGGGATTATCCCATTGGTTTTTGTTACTGTTTTTGGGGTTAATTTTTGTCACACTGATCCCAGGATTGGGAAAAAAGGCTTTTGATGCAGCGCGTTGGATTGCGATCGGGCCAATTCCGATTCAACCTTCAGAACTAATTAAACCCTTTTTGGTGTTGCAAAGTGCGCGGCTTTTTGGTCAATGGGAACGAATTAGTTGGCGGGTTCGTTTCGCTTGGTTAGGCGTTTTTGGTCTAGTACTTTTAGGAATTCTTGCCCAGCCTAACTTGAGTACAACGGCACTTTGCGGCATGACTATCTGGCTAATTGCTTTAGCAGCAGGCTTATCTTACAAGTACCTGGGAGGAACAGCAATTGGTGGAGTAATGTTGGCATTACTCAGTATTAGTATTAAAGAGTACCAGCGTAAGCGGGTGATGTCATTCCTCAATCCTTGGGCTGATGCTACAGGAGATGGCTACCAGTTGGTGCAAAGTCTACTAGCTGTGGGTTCTGGTAAAACTTGGGGAGCTGGATATGGGCTTTCTCAACAAAAGCTATTTTATTTACCAATTCAAGATACTGATTTTATTTTTGCAGTGTTCGCTGAAGAATTTGGCTTTGTTGGCAGTATGGTGTTGTTGGTACTTTTAGCTACATTCGCTACCCTCGGATTAGTTGTGGCGCTAAAGGCTAAAAATATAGTACATAGATTAGTCGCGATCGGTGTGACGACTTTGATGGTGGGACAATCATTGCTCCACATCGGTGTTGCTACAGGTTCTCTACCGACTACTGGCTTACCTTTTCCCATGTTTAGTTATGGTGGTAATTCTATGATTGCCAGCTTAATAGCTGCTGGGTTGTTGGTTCGGGTAGCACGCGAGAGTAGTGAAGCTGAGGTAGTACCGTTGCGAAAACCTCTGCTTGAAAATGGGCGCAGACGCCGAACTTTTCATAAAACCAGGAATTGAGCTAGCAAAAGCCACAATAGACAAAGTTTTATGCTCTTTGCAGGAATTGAATAGATTATGGAAGACTTAACCCTCTTCTGTCACTCTCCGAAAACATTTGCCTTTTCTAAAATCTAAAGTTTTTGTATAGCAAGCGATCGCGCGATTCTTTTCTAATAACAAATACAAGACCTATTTTTTTCTAATAGTATAGCTTGTATTGA